>CALVKX010000102.1 GCA_944333375.1 uncultured Eubacteriales bacterium | reverse complement strand
TTCTCATGCTGGGAAGCGGACTCTACGCCCGCCATCCCGAGCTTGCGTCGGCGGACTTTCCCATCGTGCGCCTGCTGGCGCGCTATGGGCGCGCGGGCTTTGTGACCAGCGCGGCGCTTCTCTACCTGGCGGTGTTTACGTCTCTGGCGGCGGTGACCTGCGCGCTGGATAGCGCGGTGGCGGGGCGCGGGCCGTACCTGCGTGCGGCGCTGGCCATGGGGTTGCCGCTGGCGGTGTCGCTGGTGGGCTTTGAGGGCATCGTGGACGGCCTCTACGCCCCGGCGGGCCTGGCCTGCCTTATGCTGGTGCTCGCCCCGCTGGCGCTGCGCCGTCAAACTGCCCCTTGACAATCGGCTGCCGATACAGTACGATAAGACAAAGCGTACAAACGATTGCACATTGGAAAGGAGACCGCTGCGATGAGCTTTGAGATTCATCCCTGGAAGGTCGTGGAAAGGGGACTGGACAAGGAGCGCATGCGTCTGTCCGAGAGCCTGACCTCCGCGGGAAACGGCTATATGGGCATGCGCGGCAACTTTGAGGAGGACTACACGGGCGACACGCATCTGGGCACGTATATCGGGGGCGTTTGGTTCCCGGACAAGACGCGCGTGGGCTGGTGGAAGAACGGTTATCCCCAGTATTTCGGCAAGGTCATCAACGCCGTGCGCCTCAACGGCATCCATGTGGAGATCGACGGGGAGCCGCTGGACCTCGCCACCGCCAGCGTGCAGGACTTCTACCGCGAGCTGGACATGCAAAACGGACTGTTCGTGCGCCGCTTCACCGTCAAAACGGCGGGCGGGTGCGTCCGAGTGGAGGCGGAACGCTTTATTTCGCTCGCGCAGAAGGAACTTTTGGCGGTAAAATACTGCTTAACGCCGGATTATGAAGCAAAAGTGGTGATGCGTCCCTATCTGGATGCGAATGTGCGCAATCTGGACAGCAACTATGACGAGACGTTCTGGGACATGCTGGGGGAGGAGGAAACCGAGGACGCGCTGGCGCTTCTGACCAAGACCAGGGAAAACCCCTTCGGCACGCCTCGCTTTGCCGTAAGCGCGGCCATGAGCTGCTGGGCCGACGGGCTGGAGATGGAGGACCGCCGGCTGGACAGCGGCTATGTGGAGATTCGCTACGAGGGCGCCGTGAAGGCGGGGGAGACCGCCTCGCTTGAAAAGTACGTCCTGTGCTTCACCAGCCGCGATTTCGAGGAGAACGTGCTCAACACCCTGTCGCTCAAGGCCGCCTCCCGCGCCCGGGAGGTCGGCTACGACGCCCTCCGGCAGGCGCATACCGCCGCCTGGCGCGAGCGCTGGGCGGGCTGCGACGTGACCATCGAGGGCGACGACGCGGCCCAGCAGGGCATCCGCTTCAACCTTTTCCAGCTTCTGAGCACCTATTCCGGCGACGACGCGCGCCTCAACATCGGCCCCAAGGGCTTCACCGGGGAGAAATACGGCGGGGCCACCTACTGGGATACCGAGGCCTATTGCCTGCCGGTCTACATGGCCATCGCGGGCGAGGACGTGGCCAAACAGCTTCTGCTCTACCGCTGGCTCCAGCTCGACGGCGCGTATCACAACGCGCGTCAGCAGGGGCTCAGGGGGGCGCTTTTCCCCATGGTCACCTTCACGGGCGTGGAGTGCCATAACGAGTGGGAGATCACCTTTGAGGAGATCCACCGCAACGGCGCCATCGCCCACGCCATCTTCAACTACGCCACCTATACCGGCGACATGGACTACATGCTGCGCGAGGGCCTGGACGTGCTGTGCGGCATCGCGCGCTTCTATACCGACCGCGTGCATTTTTCCAGGCGCCGGGGCAAATACATGATTCACGGCGTCACCGGCCCCAACGAGTATGAAAACAACGTCAACAACAACTGGTACACCAACCGCATCGCGGCCTGGAGCATCGGCCTGTTTGTGACCCAGGCGCGCCGGGCCTCCCAGAGCCGCCGCGACGAGCTCTCCATCACCGATCAGGAGCTTTCGCACATGGTGGACGTGGTGGAGAAGATGTATTACCCCGAGGACGAGGAGCTGGGAATCTTCGTGCAGCACGACACCTTCCTGGACAAGGACCTCATGCCCGCCTCCGACATCCCCGCCGGCCAGCGTCCCATCAATCAGCACTGGTCGTGGGATCACATCCTGAGAAGCTGCTTCATCAAGCAGGCGGACGTGCTGCAGGGACTCTATTTCCTCAACCACCTCTACGATGAGGACACCATCCGCCGCAACTTCGACTTCTACGAGCCCATGACCGTGCATGAGAGCAGCCTCTCGCCCTGCGTGCACAGCATCCTGGCGGCCCAGCTCGGCTATCACGAGAAGGCGGTGGAGATGTACCAGCGCACCGCGCGGCTGGATCTGGACAACATCAACAACGACACCGACGACGGCCTGCACATCACCAGCATGGCCGGAAGCTGGCTGGCCATGGCGCACGGATTTGCGGGCATGCGCACCACCAACGGCCTGAGCCTTAAGCCGTTTCTGCCCTCCGCCTGGAAGGGCTATGCCTTCCAGTTCCACTACCGCGGCCGCGTCATCCGCCTCAGCGTCCGTCCGGGCGAGGCCCGGGTGGAGCTTTTGCAGGGCGAGCCGCTGAAAATCACGCTCTGCGGCGGGGAGCAGACGCTCTCCGGCTGTGTGGTGCACGCGCTCTAAGCCGCACCCCGCCTCCGCCTTCCGCATAGGATGCAGTATCTTGCATCGGCGGGAGGCGGTTTTTTTGTTGAGAAGGCTGTTGGTGGCCGGCGGCGACGGCAGGATGCTGCGCCTGGCGCGTCTGCTGGCTGGGGAAGGGTTTCAGACGGCGACGCTGGGCCTTCGCCCGGAGGACGAAAAAGAGGCGGACATCGGGGCGGCGCAGGCCATCCTCTTTCCCTATCCCCATGCGGTCCGGGAGGGACTTGTGCCCACGCTCACGGGCCTGAGCCTGCGACCGGGGGATGTGCTGGAAGGCGCGCGGCCGGGCGCGGTGGTGCTGGCGGGCGGCGGGCTGGAAGCGTACATGGCGGAGGCAAAGGAGCTGCGGCTGCTTTCCTACGCAAAAAGTGAAGCTTTTCTTGAGCGAAACGCGGCCCTGTCCGCCGAGGGCGCGCTGGCGCAGGCCATGGGCCGCACTGAAAGGGCGCTGATGGACATGGCCGTGCTGGTGACCGGCTACGGCCGCTTTGCCCGCGCGCTGGCGCGCAGGCTCGGAGCCCTGGGGGCGGAGGTCTGGGTGGCCGCCCGGCGCGGGGAACAGCGGCTGACGGCGCTGAGCGACGGCATGCGCGCCGTTTCCTTTGATGCGCTGCCCGAAGTGGCCGGGCATATGGACATGGTCCTTAACACCGTGCCCGCGCAGGTGCTGGGCACGCAGGTGCTGGAAAGGCTGCCCAAAGGGACATGGCTTCTGGAATTGGCCAGCGCGCCCTACGGCTTTGACCGCGCTGAGGCGGAGGCTATGGGGCTGCGGGCGGAGGTCCTGCCCGCGCTTCCCGCGCGCTATGCGCCGTCTAGCGCCGCGCATGCGCTCAAACAGGTCTGTGTGGAGCTGCTCAGGGAGGCGTCGCTATGAAAAAGACCACCATCGGATTTGCCATGACGGGCTCGTTTTGTACCTTTGAGCGGGTGCTCAAGCAGATGGAGGCGCTGGTTCGGCGGGGCTATGAGGTGCTGCCGGTGCTGTCGTTCAACGCCGGCACGCTCGACACGCGCTTCATGACGGCCGAGCACCTGCGCGCCCGCATCGTCGAGATCACCGGAAACGAGCCCATCGACACCCTGACCGGCGCCGAGCCCATCGGCCCCAAAAAGATGAGCGACGTTTTCCTCATCGCCCCGGCCACGGGCAACAGCCTCGCCAAGCTGGCCGGCGGCATCTTTGACACGCCGGCGCTGCTGGGCGCCAAGAGCCACCTGCGCAACGACCGGCCGCTTGTGCTGGCCGTCTCCACCAACGATGGACTCGGTACGGCGGCGCAGAACATCGGCCGCCTGCTCAACATGCGCAATATTTACTTCGTACCCTTCGGCCAGGACGACCCGGTGAAAAAGCCGCGATCTCTGGTAGCGGATTTTGCGCAGATCCCGCGGACCGTCGCCGCGGCGCTCTCCGGCGTGCAGCTCCAGCCCATGCTCCTGCGCGGGGGAGAGGAGGAGCCGGAGGTGCTTCATTAGCGCGGAGGCTGTCAGAACCTGCGCAATGTGGAGAAATGATGTAACAAACTTGCAATAAAGTTGATTTCGTTGTAAACTATACGATGCAAAAGAATCGCCGAAAGGAAGTGACCGCCATGCGGAAACTGCTTTTTGCGCTGGCGCTTGCCGCCGCTTTGACCGCTGTCCTGCCCGCCCTGGCGCAGGGCGAAGTGGACGAGGTGCGCACGCAGATCGGGGAAAACCATGTGGCCTATCCGCAGCTCAAGGGCATGGCGGACGAGGAGATTCAGACGAAAATCAACGACGACATCGTGCTTTCCTCCGGCGTGGCCAATCACCTGGTCACGCTGGCCACGCTGGGGGACAGCCCCTGGGGCCTCAAGGTGGATTACGAGGTGACGATGCTGACCGAAGACGTGTTTTCGGCCGTTATGAACGCTCAGGGCAAAATGCCCGATGGGCGGGAGGGACAGGCCTACGCGGCCCTGACCTACGACCTGGCGACGGGAGAGCGGCTTTCTATGGACAAGCTGTTTAAAGACGTGGACGCGGCGGTCGCGTGGATGGAGGCCGAGGCGGAGGAAAGCCTGGGCGAGGAGCTCAGCGGCTACATGGAATACAGCAACATCACCCCTCTGCCGCGGGACGCCTTCACCCTGGACGCGGACGGCGTCACCTTCTGGTATCCCTCCGATCAGCTTCGGCTCATGAGCGGGTACAGCGGCGCGTGTCAGTTTTTTTACGGCGAGCTTTCAGACTTCCTCCTGACCGCGGAGGACGCGCTGCCGGCCGCGGCCGGCCTGCTGGAGGCGGAGCTGACAGCGCAGGAGGCCCGCGAGGCGATCGGGGAGAGCGCCGCCGCGGGCGAGCTGCCCCATATTCCCGTGCGCCTGGGCGACCGCATGACCGACGTGGTGGAGCGCTACCGCCTTCTACGCACGCCGGACGAGTTTCCCGGCGGGCGCTACTATGTGCTGGAAGCCCCGGCTTTCCGGGAGATTCTGGTAATCTCCGACGCCATCCAGAGCGGCTACGGCGCGTCGGTGGTTGAGGGCATCCAGATGCGCCGCGGCGGCCTGTTTGGGCTGATGATCGGCCGCGCCGTGCGCGCGGACTGGCGCGCCGTTCTGGGCGAGCCGGAGCGGACGATGACCTTCACCGACAGCATGGCCTATGATTACGGCCTGCCCGCCGGGGAGAGCGACGTGTATCACTTCGGTGCATACGAGCTTCGCCTGCACGCGGACGCCGAGGGGACGCTACGCGCCATACAGCTTTGCAAGTAACACAGTTCGGAGGATCGTGCATCAATGGCAAAGGGCAAAAAAAGCGCCGCACAGTATGAATCGGGCACGCTGGCGGCCTTTGCGGTCATCGGCATCGTGCTCATCGCCCTGGGCGTGGTATCGCTTCTGGCGGTGGTCGGCGGGCTGAGGGGCGCGTTTTTCACCATGGTCAAGCGCGTCATGCAGGGCCTGGGCGGCGGCCTGTGCCTGGGCGTGAGCGTGCTGCTGATCTGGGCCGGGGTGCTGGTCGCCTTTTCGGCCGGCCGCAGCATGCCCAAACGCGCTTTCTTGCTCTTTACGTTGCTGCTGCTGTGCGTCCTGGGCATCATCGATCTGGTCAGCCGTGTGGGGCAGGACACCTTGCCGGCCTATCTGGTCAAGTACAACAACCAGGCCACGCCGCCCCCGGTGGACGCGGCGGGGTACTGGAACATGATCTGCGCCGCCTTCAACGTCTGCGGGACGAGCGGCGCGTTTGGCGGCGCGCTTGGCATGCTGCTGGGCTGGCCCGCGTGGACGTTTTTGGGCACGGCCTTCGGGACCGTGGCGCTGGGGCTGGTGAGCGCGGCGTGCGTGCTGCTGGTTTCGCGCTTTGACCTGTTGCAGACCTTTGAGAGCGTGCGCGAGGGATGGGAAAACAGGCGCCAGCGGGTAGAGCAGCAGCGCGCCGAGCGCGCGTATCAGGAGCAGATGGAGGACCAGCGCCGGCAGGCCGAGGAGGATGACCGGCGCATGTTCTCGCCCGCCTTCCGCCGCAGGGGCGAATCCGAGGCCCCGCAGGAGGCCCCGGTCTATCCGCCCTATGGCAGCATGCTCATGCAGCAGCCGCCCATGCAGCCGGGCGCCATGCCCGGCTATCCCTACGGCATGCCGCCGGGCTATCCGCAGCCCATGCCGCCCCAGCCGCAGGGGGAGATCTACGACGAGCTCATCATCCCCGAGGGGCGCCAGCTTCCCTGGCGCAAGGGGGAGAGCAAGGGCAAAAAGGAAAAAAAGGAAAAGCAGTATCAGACCCGCATGACCTTCACGCCCAGCGAGATGGGGGTGGAGACGCAGGAGACGCCCCTGCCGGACACGCTGATCGTGTCTGCCTCCAAGAAGAAGGCCATGGACCGCATCGAGGAGATCCGCCGCCGCAAGGCGGAGATCTCCGGCATCATCGAGGAAAACGCGCAGGCCGTCCAGCCCGTGGCGACGGTTCAGGTCCCGCCCCAGCCAGCGGCGCCCCAGGCGCAGCCCGCCTCCCCGCCGGCTCAGCCGGTGACGAAGGAGGACCGGGAAGCGGCCTACAGGCGGCCGCCCGGCGTGCCCAAACCCACCGTGCCCAGCGCGCCTGAGCCCGTGGAGCGCGCGCCCTACGCCTATCCCTCCATCGACCTGCTCAACACCCAGCAGCGCCGCGCGGCGGCCGATACCCGCGCGCAGGACACGGCGGACGCCACGCGCCTGGAAAAGACGCTGGAGAGCTTCGGGATTCCCGCGCGCGTGCAGCGCGTGACCCACGGCCCCGCCGTCACCCGATTTGAGCTGGGGCTGGTGTCCAGCGGTGTCAACGTCAAGCGCATCATGAGCATCGCCGACAACATCGCCCTGGACATGGCGGCCAACGGCGGCGTGCGCATCGAGATCCCCATCCCGGGCACCAACCTTTTCGGCGTGGAGGTGCCCAACAAGGAGATTCAGAGCGTAACCCTGGCCGAGGTGCTCCTGAGCCCCGAGATGCAGGCCGCCAAATCGCCCCTGGCCGTGGCTTTGGGGCGCGATATCGCGGGCCGCGCCGTCATCTGCGACCTGGCCAAGATGCCGCACCTGCTCATCGCGGGCCAGACGGGCAGCGGCAAATCCGTGTGCATCAACGCCATCGTCAACTCCATCCTCTTCCG
>CALVKX010000101.1 GCA_944333375.1 uncultured Eubacteriales bacterium | reverse complement strand
GGGGCGGCAGAGACGGGTTTGTTGCACAAGGCCAGGAGAAATAAAGAGAAGAAGCATGGAAACCGGCGTCACGGAGAGCCAAAGGGCTGAACTTCTGTTTCCCATCCCCCAATCCCTGCTGATGAGCCGACAAGGAAGCGGCATGCAGAACACGAAGGCATCATGACCCTGGCCAAAACCATGGGGAAAGCAATGCCCGCTTCCATTCTCCACGCATGTCAATCCTCCCAGGTCAACAAGTCGGGACAATCGAAGGAACGGTTTTTCCCCTTCTTCCATGGATCAATCAACTCTCCGGTTTGGGCGTTGACCATAACATATCCCCAGTTTGCGGGGATGGTATCATATTGCGTCTTTTTCTTCGGTTTTTCCGAAGTCGCATCGGGGAACAATTCTCCTTCGGCCACCCAGGTCGGCATGAGCGTGTAGGCATAGGGACCCTCATTCTGCCAGATGATATAACCAAGCCGTAAGCTCGAAATGCTTCTGAGTTTTCCTTCCTCGATCAGATTTTCGTAGGTATTCTTGACTTGCTGAAAGCTGCATAAGGGGACGTCCTGCGCAATCACTTCTCTCTCCTGCACCAGATAAAACTGCAAACTGCGATAGAGCTCGTCGATTCCAAAGCGTTTGTAGCCCTGCGTAATGGCGATTGCGCCATACATCAACTGCTTCTCTTTGCTGTTTATACCCGCGTATTGCGCAAAACTCTGGGCAGCGCAACCCAGGACGGGGATGTCACGGATGATCTGATCGAAATACACCATCAGCGTGGCCTCCGACTGAGGAAGCGGATCTCCGCTGTAGGTGTCGTTTTGGCGATCATATTTCATGTCTCCCTGATAGGCCCTGAGCCAATGGGGCATGAGTTCGATCTGCGCTTCCGGGAAATACGTTTTCCCGGCCTCCTCCAATAGCGCCTGTGCGTCCGCTACCGTGGTTGGATTGTTATATGCATAGGGCTTGTCGGTTTCAAATTCCGTGATTTGCCGGATGATTGAATATTGATTGTAGCCATCGGAAATAGCCGCTTCGGGATGTTCCCGTTGCGCCGCTCGCAGAACGCCGCTATCCGGGTAATCAACCCGAAGAATCCCGTCACTTCTCCATTCTTCCACATGGTTGCTGACCGTTGATGCCTCTGCGTTTCCCTGATCTCCCGTCATCGGCAGCGGATCGGCGTACACAACAGGAAAACGCTCGGCGTCCGGGAGCAGGATCTCCAGGTCAACTTCAATGGTACGCCCGTGGGAAGCATAGGTCTCATGCCAGCCTTCCTGACAGCTTTCGCGCAGTTCCGAAAGCGTTCTTTTGTCCTCTGCCTGCGCAGTTGCGTAAAGGAACACGATCAAGACCGTTGCCAGTATACAGCCGGCGCGAGAAATTCTTTTTTTCTTCATGGGTTGTCCCCACCTTTCTTTATGCGTTTGTCTCAGAGATACGGTTACCATATGGGAATATGAGAAAGGGGCGTGTTGCGAAATGGCCGTCTGCAACGCGCCCTTGTTGCCGTCGGAGAGGGCGGGGATCACCCCCTGAGGACGCGGGGACGGCGTTTGACGATTGACCAATCCGGCGGAGGGGGGTCCAGGGGGTCACCCCCTGGGGGATAGAGAGAGGACATTTTCGATCCCGCCGGCGTAGCAGAACATGTCCACGGGCTGACAGCGCTCGAAGCGGTAGCCGCCGTCCGCGAGCAGGCGCACGTCGCGCGCCTGGGTGGGGACATGGCAGCTCACGTAGACCACACGGCGGGGACGGGCTGCGAGCACGGCCTCAATAACGGCGGGCTCCACGCCCTTGCGGGGCGGATCGAGGAGGATCACGTCCGGGCGCAGGCCGCCGGCAACAAGGCGGGGCAGAAGGTCCTCGACGGCGGCGGTATGAAATTCGGCGTTGGTGACGGCGTTGCGCCGGGCATTGCGGCGGGCGCCCTCCACGGCCTGCGGCACGATCTCGATGCCGATGACGCGCGCGGCGCGGCGCGCCATACAAAGGGAGAGGGTACCGGCCCCGGCATAGGCGTCCACGGCTACGTCGCCGGGAGCGAGGGCGGCAAAATCGACCGCGGTCTGGTACAGCCGCTCGGTCTGGGCGGGATTGACCTGAAAAAAGGACAGGGGCGGCATCTCAAAGCTAAGTCCCAGCAGGGTTTCAAAGATGGCGTCCTCGCCGTAAAGGCGATGGCTTTCGCGGCCGAGGATCAGGTTGTTTTTTTCGCCGTTCACGCTTACGTGCAGGGAGCAAAAACCGGGCGCGCGCTCGCAAAGCAGGGCCGTGAGACGTGGCACGCCGGGCAGGCGTGCCCGCGTGGCAGTGAGCAACACCATTGGGTCGCCCGCGCAAGAGACGCCCCTGACCACATGGCGCAGGAGGCCGTGGCCGGTAAGCTCGTCATAGGGAGCGACGCGCTCCGTGCGAATCCATTCCGTGACGGCGGAGATGACGCCGGAGAGGCCGCCCATGGCCACCGGGCAGTCGTCAATGGGCACGATCTGATGGCTGCGGCGGCGGTAGAAGCCCAAAAGCGGCGCGTCGGAGGTGCCGCCCACGGGCAGGGCGGTCTTGTTGCGGCAGCGCCAGGGATCGTCCGCGCCCAGGACGGGCGGCACGTCCTCCCGGGAGAGCGCAAGGCCGCCGATGCGCGTGAGGCAGTCGAAGACCTGTGCGCGCTTGGCGGCGAGGGTCGCCTCGTAGCGCATGTGCTGACCGCTGCATCCGCCGCAGCGGTCATAGACGGGGCAGGGCGGCGCCATGCGATCAGGGGAGGCAGAGCGCACCTCCATGAGCCGGCCGAAGGCATAGCGCGGCTGCACCTTGACGCACAGCACATCCGCCTCCTCCCCGGGCAGGACGCCGGGCACAAAGACGGGCATGCCCTCGTGCGGGCAGACGCCCTCCAGCTCGCTGCCCAGACGTTCGCAGCGCAGGCGCAGAAGCTGATTTTTCTGGATCATAGGCCCTCCCGCACGCCCAGGGGCATGGAAGCGCGGCGCTCCAGCCACAGTTCCAGCAGCGAAAGCGCGACGGCGCCTTCCACCACGGGCACGGCGCGCACCGCCACGCAGGGATCGTGCCTGCCGCGAACGGCGAGGGTCCGCGGCGCCTTTTTGGAAAGGGAGACGGTCTGCTGCTCCAGGCTGATGGACGGCGTGGGCCTGAACGCGGCGCGCACGATGACGGGCATGCCGTTTGAGATGCCGCCCAGCAGACCGCCCGCGCTGTTGCGCACGGTCGTCACGCGCCCCTGGGAGAGGGCATAGGGGTCGTTGTATTCGCTTCCGCGCATGGCGGCGGCGTGGAAGCCGGCGCCGAATTCAACGCCCTTGACGGCGGGAATGGAAAAGAGCTGAGCGGCCATGACGGCCTCCACGCCCTCAAAAAACGGCGCGCCGAGGCCCGCGGGAACGCCCGTCGCGGCGCACTCCACCACGCCGCCCAGCGAATCGCCCGCGGCACGGGCCTCCACGATGGCGGCGTACATGCGGCTTCCGGCCTCGGGGTCCAACGTGGGCACGGGCCGGGCATGGCAGCGAGAAAGCGCGTCCATGTCCGGGAGCAGCGGATCGAGCGCGTTATCGCGTTCCGAACCGATGGCGAGGACATGCGCGGCCACGCGCACGCCCTCGCGCGCCAGAAGCTGAAGGGCGACGCCGCCGGCGAAGGCATGGGGCAAGGTGAGACGGCCGCTGTGATGGCCGCTGCCGCGCAGGTCGTCAAAGCCGGCGCTGCGCACGCAGGCGGGGTAGTCGGCATGGCCGGGACGGGGGCGGTCGGGCAGGAAGCCATAGTCCGCGCTGTGGGTATCGGCGTTTTCAAAGAGCGCCGTGAGGGGCTGGCCGGTGGTGAAGCCGTCCAGCAGGCCGCTTATCACGCGCGGGATATCGCTTTCGCGCCTTGCGGTGGCGATGGCGCTTCCGCGCGAGGCGCGGCGCTGCAAAAAGTCGCCCAGCGCTTCCAGATCCAGCGCGAGGCCGGCGGGCAGGCCGTCCAGCGTCACACCCACGGCGGGGCCGTGGCTCTCCCCGAAGATTTCCACGGAGAGCATGCGTCCGATGCGGCTGCTCATTTGGCGATCCCTCCCAGCTGACGGTAGGTATCCAGGAAGCCGGGCCAGGATTTGGAGATGCACTCCGCGCCCGTGACGGTGATGGGGCCGTCCGCGATGAGCGCGGCGGCGGCCAGCAGCATGACCATGCGGTGATCGCCGCGGGCATCGGCGGTGAAGCCGCCGCGCAGGCGTGCAGGACCGCGCACGGTCAGGGTGTCGCCGTCGGGGCTGACAGCCGCCTCTGCGCCCAGCAGCGTCAGCAGCTCCCTGGTGGCCAGCAAGCGGTCGCACTCCTTGAGGCGAAGCCGGCTCACGCCCGTTAGAACCGACTGGCCGCGCGCCTGCGTGCAGGTGAGCGCCAGGATGGGCGCGAGGTCCGGGATGTCGGAGCAGTCGATGCGGGCGGGCATCAGCCCCGCGTGCGACGGGCTGGCGGCATACCACTCGCCGCCGATCTGGCGGATGCGAAGGCCCATCTGTTCGAGCACCGCCACCACCCGCGCGTCGCCCTGCAGGCCGTCGCGGGACAGGTTGGGCAGCATCACGCCCCCGCCCATGGCGTCAACGCACAGGAGCACCGCGGCCTGGGACCAGTCGCCCGACACGTCCACGGAGGCGGGCGAGGGCGAGGCGGCGGGCAGGAGCGAGAAAACGCCCTCCTCCCGCTCGGCAAAGGAGACGCCGAACCGCTCCATGAGGCGAAGCGTCATGTCCAGATAGGGGCGGCTGACGATGGAGCCTGTCACGGTGAGCGTGCCGGGCGCAGGCGCGCCGGCGTCATCCGTGGCATGGGCGAGGGCGATGAGCAGGCCGGATGCGAACTGGCTGGAGCGGGAGCCGTCCACTTCCCAGCGGCCGGCGGGCAGAAAGCCGCTGATTTCGACCGTGGCCAATCCATCTTCCCCGGCGGGGATGCGGACCATCCGGCCTTCGGCCTGCGCTATCAGCGGTTCAAAGGCATCCAGCGGACGCCTGAAAAGCCCGGGCTCCATGCGAAAGCGCACCGCCTGCCCCCGGACGAGGAAGGCGGGAATCAGCATGCGAAGCGCCGCGGCGCAGGCCCGCACATGACATTCGACCGCCGGCACCTCCCTGACGGGCGGCGGGGCGGGCGTAACCCAGAGCGCGCCGTCCCTGACGCATACCCCGGCGCCCAGGGCGCGCACACCGTCGATCATGGCCAGGGTATCGTCGCAAAGCGGGGTAGAAAAGCCGTTCAGGCGACATTCGCCGCGCCCGAGCGCAGCCAGGAGCAGCGCCCGGTGCGCCTCGCTCTTGGCGGGAGGAACCACCGCGCTTCCATGCAGGCGCGCGGGATGGAAGGTGATGGACGACATGGAAAGAAAGCCCCCTCACAATGCGGAAAGCATGAGTCCAAACAGAAGAATGATGCGTTTTTTATTATAGCATACGCGCCTTCAAAAACAACGAACAAAAGGGGACGGGTCCAAAAAAAACCACGAAAAAACGCATGACCTCAGCACAGGTATCCCAGGCTGCGCAGCGCGAACACCCACAGGAAGACGGTGAGGATGGAAAAGACGGTGGTAAAGACGACCTGACCACCCGCAAGGTCGCCGTTTCCGCCCATCTGCTGGGCCATGGGAAAGCTGGAGACGGAGGTGGGCGAGGCATAGACGGCGATCAGCGCGGCCAGGGAGACATCGCGGATGCCCAGGGCGATCGCCAGGCTCAGGAAGATGAGCGGGACGCCGATCAGCCGGCCCGTGACGCTGATGACGAGCAGCTTGCCGTTGGCGCGCGCCTTGCCGAAGTCCAGCGAGGCGCCCAGGATGAACAGCGCCAGCGGCGTGGCGATGGAGCCGAGGTTACGCAGGGGCGTTTCGATCATCGTGGGGAGGGGAATCTGGAAATACCACAGCAAAAAGCCCGCCAGCGTTGCGATGATGAGCGGGTTGAGAAGCACGCCCTTCAGGATGCGCAGGGGATGCGTGCGCTCACCGGCAAAGACCATCAGCGCGATGGTGGACAGGACGTTGAACACGGGCACCACCACGGCCACCATGATGACCGCGATGGAGGTATCCGCATTGGGATACATCATGGACACCAGCGGGATGCCGAAGATGGCGTAGTTGCTGCGCGCGATGCCCTGAATGAGCACGCCGCAGGAGGCGCGGTCATGGCACAGGCGCGGCGTGACAAAAAACAGCACGCCAAAACAGCTCAGCGTGGTTACAAACGCATACAGCAGGGTCCTGCCGTCAAAGGACGCGCCCAGCTTCGTGTCGACGATGTTGAAGCACAAAAGCAGGGGCAGGAAGATCTTGAAGACGCAGGCGTTGATCTGCCGGGCGGCGGACTCGCCAATGATTCCCAGACGGCGCGCGGCAAAGCCTATGGCCATCATGCCCAGCAGGGGGAAAACCGTGTTGAGAGAAAAGAGCAGATCATCCATGGGCGGATGCCACCTCCCGCGGCTCAGACAGAGGGAAAGGCGCTCAGACCCAGCAGAAGCTGTCCCATGTAATAGACTCCAAGGCTTGCGAAATGGCAGGAGGCGGGACGGCCGAGCGTCAGGTTATGGCACAGGGTCATATCGGAGAGGACGAACAAAACGGCGCCCAGCGCCGCCAGGGTGGAGCGCCGCGACGGGGCCAGCAGGGGAAGCGGCAGGCTGAAAGCCAGCAGCGCCGCCAGCGCGACCGCGTAGACCAGCACGCCCGCCATCAGATGCGGCTTGGGAATGTGGGAGCGGTAGCCCAGCGCGAAGCGCCATAGCCCGGCAAGTGCGAGGAGAAAAACCGTGAGGCACCACCAGCTCAGCACCCGGTACTGGCTCAGGGCCGCTACGTAGATCATATGTCCCAGAAAAAACAGGGCGCCGCCGACTTCAAAGCGAAGCTCCAGCACCACGTCCGCCGCCGTGCACACGCACAGACCGACAAAAATCAGCAGCCCGTAGCGGTCCGGCACCGCCGCCGCAAAATACCCGAAGGCGGCAAACACGGCGGCCAGCGCCGTGGGAACAGCCTTGCAAAGAAGCGAGAGCCCCTTCTTCCCCCGCGCCTTGGCAAGAAAATTCGCGGGCATCAACGCCAGCCAGGTCAGTGCGATATACAAAAGCACATAGCCCATGCCCCTCACCTGCGCGTTCTCATCGTTTTCGTTGCTGGCTCTATCATACGCCTTTTGCCCCGGGGTGTCAATGCGCCGACAGGCATGAAAAAACGGCGGCCGTCTGGCCGCCGGCAGACTGTCAAAAAACCCTTCAGGGAGGTTCGGAGGGCCACAGACCCGCAACCTCAATCGTCGCGGCGGGCGCTGGC
>CALVKX010000100.1 GCA_944333375.1 uncultured Eubacteriales bacterium | reverse complement strand
CGGCCGCGCTGAAAGCGCAGGGGAAACGTGTCCTGTCGGAAAAGATCGCCGCAGGCGAGCTTTTTCGACAAGCTGAAGGGAGTTGCAGTCCCGCGTAAAGCGGTGCTGCAACTCCCTTTGGTTTTGAGGTGAAAACGGCTTTCCGGCGCTTCTTTCCTGACAACGCTCCATTTTCCAAAGCGAAAATGAGACGGACTTTCGTTTTCCACGCAATAAAGCACGCCCGGCCTTGTCGGGCTCGGGCGGCAGGCGCAGGGTTACACGAGCGTTCTGCGCTCGCGCTCTGCATCGGCGGCATCTTTGCCGCTTTCATACCAGATCGGGCTGGGGAAGCGCAGGAAGCACTCCTCGCCCGCGCGGAACATATTGCGGTGCGGCGTCTGAACCCGAACGGACTGGTCGCCCAAAGCCACAATATATTCGGTGAAATCGGTCAGGAACGCGCGTTTGAGCACGCGCGCCTTGTAACCTTCCCTTCGGTTCATCTCAATGGTGTTGGGACGGGTTGCCAGCACCATCCTGTCGGCCGTCCCCCGCGCAGGCTCAATGCCAAGAGGCGCGCTGTGATCGCCCTTGGGGTATACCCGGCCATCGACGATATCCACTTCCGTGAAATTAGACTGTCCGAGGAAGCTGTGTACAAAACGGTTGGCGGGGCGGTTGTACAATTCCGTCGGCGTTCCGATCTGCACCACCTTGCCCATATCCATCACGAGCATGCGATCCGAAAGCGCCATGGCCTCCGACTGATCGTGCGTAACGAAGATGATGGTAAAGTTGAATTCCTTTTGCAGCTTTTTGATTTCAAAGCGCATGCTCTCGCGCAGCTTCGGGTCCAGGTTGGAAAGGGGTTCGTCCAGCAGCATCACCTTGGGATTGGTCACAATGGCACGCGCCAGGGCGATGCGCTGCTGCTGGCCGCCAGAAAGGTCCGACGGGTAGACGTTTTCCATACCATCCAGGCTGCAATGTTTGAGCGCCGTGAGCACGCGCTCACGGATTTCAGCGCGCGGGCGCCGCTGTACCTTTAGCGGAAAGGCCACATTATCGAACACGTTCATGTGCGGCCATACGGCAAAGGCCTGAAATACCATGCCAAGGCCGCGGTCCTCCGGCGGCACGTAGAGGTTTTTGGCGCGGATGGAAACCGCTTTGCCATTGAGGTAAATCTCCCCCTCCGAGAGATCCTCAAACCCGGCGATCATGCGCAGGGTGGTGGTCTTGCCGCAGCCCGATGGGCCCAGGAAGGAAAAACATTCCCCCTCCTTCACATTCAGGCAAAAGTCCCCCACTGCGGTCACCGTACCGAGCGTTTTGGTGGTAAACGTTTTGGTTACATGATTCAATACGATCTGATCCATGGCTCACTTTCCCCTCCTGTCCTTCGTGATGGCCTTGACCACGCCGTTACAGATCATGATAATGGCGATGGCAACCGCCGAAAGTGCGGCGGCCTGGGTCATATACCCGTTCACGCGCAGCTGTTGGATCTGCACGCCAAGGGTACGGCTGTTGGGGCCATAGAGCAGCACGGAGGTGGTCAGCTCGCGCATGGCCGGCAGAAACACCAGGAAGAAGCTGGATACCATGGCCGGCTTAATCAGCGGCAGGGTGATATCCGTAAGCGACTGCATATGTGTGGCGCCGCACGAACGGCTGGCCTCCTCCAGAGACAGATGGACCTGCTGCAGGGAGGCGGAGCAGGATTTGAGCGTGTAGCTGAGATAGCGCGCCACATACGCCACCATGATAATCCAGATGGTATTGTATAGCGTAATGCCAAAGACAGCGCCGCTCCATGCCAGGATGCAGCCGATGGCCATAACGGTACCGGGTAGCGAATACGGCAGCACCGCCAGGGTTTCCAGGGCTCCGCCGCCCTTGGGGCGCACCTTGTAAATAACATAGGAGAGCATCACGCCTAGGAACAGGCAGATCAGGCCGGAACCAAAGCCCAGGAACAGGCTGTTTTTGATGGAATCGGTCACGGCGCGGTTGTCGATGAGGATTTTCTCGTAGTTGACCAGCGAGAAGTTCGCCAGATCGAAAGGCAGTCCGTAGGCTTTGAGCAGGCTGACCAGCAGGATAATCACCAGCGGGGTCAATACCACCAGCGCCAAAAAGAGAATGGAGAATATCAGCAGCGGATATTTGGCCGCGCGCAGCTTAATCATCGCCGGGCGCATGGATTTGCCCTTAATGATGTCATAGCGGCCGGTCTTGAGCAGCTTGCGCTGCACAAAAAGCGCGATGGAGACAACGATCACCAGCACCACCGAAAGGGCGGTCGCCTCACGGATTCCCTGGAAATCGCCGCCGGCGCGGTTCACGCGCTCCACGATCATGGTAGGCAGGGTAAAGATGTTTTTGGAATAGCCGAGCATGGATGGAATACCGTAGTTGGACAGCGAGGTAATCAGCACCAGCAGCGTGCCCGAGGAAATCGCGGGAATGGTGAGCGGAAGGGTTATTTTTCGGATGACATACCACTGCTTCGCACCGGCGATGCGGGCGGATTCCTCCAGCGTGGGGTCCATGCGCTCCAGCGCGGAAACCACCTGCATATACACAAACGGGAAGTAGTAGATGACCTCGATTACGATGATGCCTGTGACGGTATTGATGTTGAAGGGCGCGTCGGCAAGGTGAAACAGGTTCATCAGCAGGCGGTTGATATAGCCGCCCCTGCCGGAAAACATCATATCCCAGGCCATGGCGGCCAAAAAGGGCGGAATCATGAAGGGAATGGAAAAAAGCCAGCGCATCAGGCCCTTGAGAGGGATATCGCTGCGGCCCAGCAGCCAGGCAAAGAACACGCCCACCACCGTCGCCAGGAGCGTGGCGAAGACGGCGATGATGATGGTGTTTTTCATCGCCACCAGGTTCTCCTCTCGCAGGATCACCCGCGCGAACATCTCAAGGTCCAGCTTTGTGCCATCCCAGAAGGTGTTGTAAACGATCATAACAACGGGCAGAATCACGACGGTCGTCATAATCAGGAAACAGATGATCGTCATAATCTGGTCCATCCCGAAGCGCTTGCCATCCATGCGGGCAAGATCGCTGTTTTTTCTGGTAAAGGTCATCTTCATGCGGACACCTCATCCTTCTGCGGCCGATAATACTTCTCGTTGAGGAATTTCAGCCCCACGGTTTCGCCTTCACGGTACTCCCGGCCGTCCAGAGAGTCCAGCGTGGAGCGCTGAACGCGAAGCTCCGTGCCGTTGAGCGAAACGAAGTAATTGTACATGCTTCCCAGAAACACCGCCTGTGTAATGGTGGCCTTGACGGGACTGGAATCGTCAAAAAGAATGTCCATCGGACGAATCCCCATCACGTTGTCGGTGCCGGACAGGTAGCCTTCCGGCTGTGAGCAGGCGTAGCAGAGCGCATCGTCCGCTTTCCAGAGATAATACCGTCCCGCCCGCTCCACGACCGGAATGAAATTGGAGACGCCGATGAAGCTGAACACAAACCGATTCGCGGGGTGCTCGATAATCTCCTCATCCGTGCCGATCTGACTGATGCTGCCGTTCTGCTCCATAATCGCCACCCGATCGCAAAGCTGGAGGGCGGCCTCCTGATCGTGCGTGATGTAGATGATGGTGGTATGCAGGCGCTGCTGCAGCATACGGATTTCATCCAGCATGCCCTCGCGCAGCTTCGCGTCCAGGTTGGTAATGGGCTCGTCCATGATAATCAGCTCATTGGAGCATGTAAGGGCGCGCGCAATGGCCACGCGCTGCTGCTGGCCGCCCGAAAGCTGTGCGGGCATATGCTTTTCATAGCCCGTCATCTGCACCTGATCCAACGCGTGCTTAACCTGAGCGATCGCTTCCTCCTTGGGAACGTGACGCTTTTTCAAAGGGTACATCACATTGTCCCATACGGACAGGTGCGGCCATACAGCGTAGTCTTGAAACACGATGCCCAGATGGCGTGCTTCCGGCGAACGGTTGACCCTTTGCGCTTTGCTGTAGACCAGCACGTCATTGATGAAGATCTCGCCTTCGTCCGCATTGAGAAAGCCGCCCAGCGCGCGGACAAGCGATGTTTTTCCGCATCCCGACGGACCAACGATGCCAAGGATTTCTCCCTTCTTCACCTCGAGGGAAAAATGCTCAACCACCGTATGTTCGCCATAGCGGATGGTAAGGTTTTGAAACTTGACCAAGCGTAAAAACTCCTTTCCAACGCACGCGGCAGTCCGGCGCGGCCGCGGCCCAGATGATCCCCGGATCGTGCAGGAGAAAGGGCCGGCATTGCGCTTATTCACAGAATCTGCATGCCGGCCCAGGTTCCCCGCTATGTCCCTTTGTCGACAAGGGCTTACTTTTTAAAGATTTCGTCGAACTTGTCTATGATCTCGGTGCTCTTGGCGGACAGGTCCTCAAAGTCGATGGGCATGGCGTTTTGCGCGATGTAGGTGGAATCCAGCATCCCCTCGGGCAGCTCAACGCCGCTTGCGACGGGGGTGGTATAGTATTCGCTGAGGATCTTCTGTCCGGCCTGGGGGTCCAGGATGAAATCATAGAGGAGCTTCGCAAGCTCTGTGTTGGGGGCGCCCACAGGAATACAGATGGGGGCCGCCATGGCGATCATGTCGGTGGTATCCTTGTACTGCACGGGCGAGCCCTCGGCAATCAGCGCACGGGTGGTGTAGTCCAGGCCAAAGGCCAGCTTGTAAGAGCCGGAAGCGACCTTGTTGTTCACCGCGCCGGTGCTGGATTCCAGCTCCGCGCCCAGCTCCTTGAGCTTTTCAAAGTACTCCCAGCCGTACTTTTCGTTGTTGACAAAAGCATACACCAACGCACGGGTGGAGGCGGAGCCGGTGGGATCGGACAGCAGGATCTGATTGCGGAAGGTATCGGTGAGCACACCGTCGTAGTTGTCGGGAATTTCCTCGGGGGTGCAGGCCAGCGTGGAGTACGTGAAGCCAAATACCAGCATGCGAGCACCGGTGAAGTACCCGTCGGGATCCTTGAACATCGGATCGATGTATTCGTCGAAGCGGGACACATACTGCTGTAGCTGGTTGCTCTCCTTCATGGCGATGGTGGTGGAGAAGTCGGCCGGCCAAAACACGTCGCAGGCGACGGCATTGGCCTGGAACTCGGTAGCCAGCTTCGTTACGCACTTGCCAGAAGTGGCTGCGTAGTAGTCCATCGTCACATTCGGGTACTTTTCTTCAAACGCTTCCTTCAGCGCCAGCACAATGTCCTCGCCCGCGGAGGAGTAGAGCATTACATTGCCGCTGTAGCTGGTGGGATCGGGCTCCTCTGCGCAAGCGAAAGCCGTACAGCAGAGCATGAGCGCCAGGGCCAGGATAACAGCCAGGATTTTCTTCATGGGGGAAACCTTCTTTCTGTTGATTGAAATAATAGGGGGTGTTTTCAACGGCCGTTCGTTTGTCTACAGCATAAATCCATGCAAGTTCGCTGTAAAGTACAAAATTTGAATGTTTTAAAGCAAGTTCATTTTTTATATTTTTTTATCGAAACCAGTTTAAATCCGTCAAAGCATGTGTTATGCTCAACTTGTTCAGTCTACCGGCGGAGGACGATTTCATGAAACACAACTACGGCAACTTCCCCTACCGTAAGCTCTATCTGCTGCTGCTGTGTATCTCCGCCGTCGTTTTCTGCGTATTCCTATTCCTCTATTACGGGTTTCAGCAGGCCTTGATGCAGTCCGTCAGCACCCTTAACAACGACTTTGTGCAGCAGGTCAACAGCACGGCGGCCACGGCGGAAAGCGTCCTGCAAAATTTCTCGGCCCAGATTTTCAACATTCGCAGCGTCAAAAAGCTTCGTACCTATCAGGAGCTGAGCAATGCCGAAATGATCGAAGGCATCCGTTCCTTAAACGACTTTACCGCTTCCAGCGCGATTATTGATTCCATCTACGTTTATAATGGCAAGCGCGATTACGTATACAGCACCGTTTCAAGCGGCGCAGTAAGCGACCGCGCCGACCTGTTTCTGGACCAGGCGGCCGTTGATCTGATGCGCAACAAAACCGCGGACCAGCGTCTCAAGCCGCTGCCGCGTTTCAGCACCTCCTCCAGCAGCACCGTCAATCAGGACATGTTTTCCATTCTTGTCTTTGACCTGGATACCCAGGGCCAGCCAGAGGACAATGTGCTGATGATGAACATCAGCAGCGCCTGGTTTTCGGACCTGTATTTTGGTAAAAACGAGGATGCCGCCATGATCGTCGATGAGGATGGCCAGCTTATTACCCTTTCCTCCAGCGTAAGCGAGGCGCAATGTCTTTCGCTGCTGCCCAGGCTGATGGAAACTCTGCGCGCCTCTCCCGGTCATGGAGACTGCGTGCTGGACCTCAACGGAAGTGAAAAGCTGCTGTGCTTTTTTACCGGCATGAGCAACCGAAACTGGTACTACGTGCGTATGGTGCCGTACAGCAAGTACCTTACCGGCCTGATGGATGTTCAGGGCACGACGTACCTGTTTCTGGTGCTGACATTTGTAGCCCTGGTAGTGGGCATCATCGTGATGGCGTTTCGGCTATGGATGCCCTTTCACTATATCCGCACCTCACTGTCGGACATCGACAGCGCACCCGAGCAGAAAAAAGACCCCGTCGAACAGCTGAACCTGTTGATTTCCCGCTCTGCCGATTCCACCCGCATCAACGAAGCGCTCAAGCGCATGCTCAAGGATTCCGTCCTCTCCGGCCTCTTGCTGGGAAAGGAAAAAAGCGAAGGCCCCATAGCCGAAGAGTACGATATGTGCCTGACGGACGCCACCCCCTTACAGCCCGTTTTTATCAGCAGCAACCGAAGCGAGCACCTCATGTCCATCGTGCGTCCCCGTTGTCCGCACAGCGAATGTGTTTCTGTTCCCGGCGAGCATACGGTGCTTCTGCTTCAGCCGCAAGATCCCGCTCTGGTCATGCAGCTTTGCGCACAGATCGTTCAAAAAAACCCGCGCTGGTATGTGGTGATCGGCCGGACGGTGGAAAGCTGGGGCGATTTGCCCGCCGCCTACAATGAGATGTCCGAAGCCTACCGCCTGCGCTTTCTTCGGCCCGAAGGAAGCAGCCGCTGCATCGGCTGCCTGCCTGCGCTGGATGGAACGACGCTGCTGGCGGACCAGAAGAGCGGACAGATTCTCGAGGCGGTAAAGGCCGGCAAGGACGAGGCCGTAAAAGCCGCCTATGATGAGTTCCTGCTTTTGCTAAACGGCAAAACGTATCAAAGCGTCGTGTTTGCCCTGACCCATCTGGCCGGCGACATGCTTAAGCTCTTTTACGAATATTTTCCAGATACTTTGCCACCCCGTAAAGTGGCGCTGAAAGAATTTGGAGACCGCTTGGACGAGATAAATTCGCTTGAGGAGATCAACGGCTATTTCCTCA
>CALVKX010000099.1 GCA_944333375.1 uncultured Eubacteriales bacterium | reverse complement strand
CTGTAGTCTGACCATGAAAGAGAACGGGAAAGCGGGCGTGCGCTCCACCCGGCAGCTGCTGGAGGGCGTGGACGAGGAGCGTCTCACCGACGCCTGCCGCCGCATCCTGATCGCCAAGTTCCAGCTCGGCATCTTTGAAAACCCGTATGTGGACGAGGAAAACGCCGCGGCCGTGCTGGGCAGCGAGGAACACCGGGCCGTCGCCAAGGAGGCCGCCGCGAGGGCGTTTACGCTGCTCAAGTATGAAAACGCCGCCCCGCTGGCCGGTCAGAAGCTGATCGTGGCGGGCGAGCTGGCCCGGGACGTGCGCGCGCTCAACAGCGGCTGGACGGCCAAGGACCCGGTCGAGCTTGCGGGCACCAGCATCCTTGAGGCGTTCCAGAACAAGGCGGGCGCCGAAAACGTGACCTATATCGCCGAGGCGGCCGAGGTTCCCGCGGACCTTGCCGGCACGACCGCCATCGTCGTCATCGGCGAGGCCAGCGGCACCCATGAGCCCGCCTGGGGTACGGATACGCTGGCGTTCCCGCAGGAGCAGGTCGATTTGGTCCGGGCGCTCGGGGACGCGGGGGCCAATGTGATCGAGGTGGTGCTGATGAACCGCGCCTATGTGATGACGGAGATGGTGGAGCTGGCCGACAGTGTGATGCTGGCCTACCGCCCCGGCGTGACCTGCGGCGCGCAGGCCGTCGTGGACGCGCTCTACGGCGAAACCGCCATCACCGGCAAGACCCCCTTCCAGCTTCCCCGCGACATGGAGCAGGTGCTTGGCCAACGCGAGGATCTGCCCAAGGACATCGAGGACCCGCTGTTTGAGTACGGGTTCGGCATCGAGGTGGAGAGCTTCGGCGCCTGAGGAAGACCGGGGCCGGAGGGCCGTTTCGCCCTCCGGCCGTGATGTGGACGATTCAATCTGCTGTTTGAGAAAGGTGATCGTATGGCTTCCATCAGTATCAAGGATATGAGTGTGTCCTACAACCGCGGCAAATCCTACGTGCTGGACAAGCTGAGCCTCGAGGTCAGGGACGGCGAGTTCTGCGT
The DNA here is from genome assembly GCA_944333375.1 of uncultured Eubacteriales bacterium. The sequence goes on along the minus strand of CALVKX010000099.1, from coordinate 6,380 downwards.
CTTTCTGGGCCCCTCGGGCTGCGGCAAGTCCACGGCCATGCACTGCATCGCGGGCCTTCTGCACCCCGAGCAGGGCGAGATCCGCTTCGGCGAGGACGTGATGACCCGCGCGGGCGGGCAGAGCAGGGTGTTCGTGCCGCCGCAGGAGCGAAACATCGCCATGGTCTTTCAGGAATACGCGCTCTATCCCAACATGACGGTGCGCGAGAACATGTCCTTCGCCCTCAAGACCAAGAAGGCCCCCAGGGAGGAGATCAACCGGCGTGTGGACTACATGGCCCGGATGCTCTCCATCGAGCAGCTTCTGGACCGCCGCCCCGCGGAGCTTTCCGGCGGCCAGCGCCAGCGCGTCGCGCTGGGCCGCGCGCTGGTGCGCGACCCGCAGGTGTTTTTGCTGGACGAGCCGCTGGGCAACCTGGACGCCAAGCTGCGCGACCAGGTGCGCTATGAGCTCAAGAAGATCCAGCTCCAGCTTGGCATCACCACCATCTACGTCACCCATGACCAGACCGAGGCCATGACCATGGCCGATCACATCGTGCTGCTCAAGGACGGCCGCATCATGCAGCAGGGCACGCCCGACGCTCTCTACGACCACCCGGCCAACGAGTTTGTGGCGGGCTTTTTGGGGACGCCGCAGATCAACCTGTTCTCCTGCGCGGTTCGGAAGCAAAACGGCGCCCTGGTGCTGGATGCCGGCGATTTTGTCATCGCCGTGCCCGACGCCCTCAGGGCCTCGCTGGCGCCCTATGCGGGTCGCAGGGTGGACCTGGGAATCCGTCCCTCCGACTTTGAGATGACGGCGCAGGCGGAAAACGCCATCCGCGCCCATGTGGATTCCATCGAGCCCCTGGGCGACGCATATCTCGTCTACGTGCGCGTGGGCGAAAAGGTGGTCGTGTTCAAGTATGCGGGCGAGCACAAGCCGGCGCAGAAGGAGCTGCTCCTTTTGCCCAACCTGGAGAAGCTGCACCTGTTCGATCCCCAGACCCAGGAGCGCATCAACGCCTGACGGACAGATGAAACGAGAGGGACGCGGCCGATTTGGCCGCGTCCCTCCGGGTTTGCTTGCCCGGCACAGGCGAGCGCCTATTCCTCTTCGCCGGAAAAGTACTGCGAGGGCGTCTTGCCCGTGTACTGGTGAAACACCTTGGAAAAATACGATGATCCCTCATAGCCCACGCACGCCGCGACCTCGCGCAAAAGCATGTTGGGCTTCTCCTGAAGGATGCGGATGGCGGCGTCCATGCGGCAGCGGGTGAGGTAGGTGTTGAAGGTGGTGTTGCCGTATTTGCGAAAGAGGCGGCTGAGGTAGGTCTGAGAGATGCCCAGCTCATCGCAGACGCTCTGCATGCTCAGGGGCTGGGCATAGTTTTCCTGAATGTAGCGGATGGCGCAGTCATAGATCTCCTGCGTGGTCATCTTGCGATCAAGCGGCTTGTCGCCGTCAAACAGGAGGGTATAGATTCCCGCGAGAAGGTCGCCATAGGAGGCGGCGCAGTGAATCAGCTCGTCCACCTCCAGCAGGATATCCGCCATACGGCTGTTGGTGGGCTGATGGACCGTGGCCAGGTGATAGATCATCTGATGGATCATATGCCAGACCTGCCGCTGGGGCGTCTGGGTATTTTCCCACTGGATGGCCTGAGAGATGAAAAAGTCCTTCACAAGGTGCTTTTTGCCGGTGCTGACGAAGTAGCCCAGCTGGCGCAGCGTGGCGGAGGAAAGGGTGAGCCGTTCCTCCCGGACGGAGCCGCCGCTGAATTTCAGCATCTGGTGCTTGCCGATCACGGCTTTCTGATAGATCATCTCCAGCGACTGGTCGATGAACCCGGGCAGGCCCTCGATGGGCTGCGCGGTGGGCATATACACGGCGGTCCAGGTGGGAAGCGTCGCGCCCTGCGTCACATATACGCTGAGGTTCATCAGGAAGTTTTCCATGCCCTCGTCCTTGGCAATCAGGATGCGCTCCTCGTCGTTTCGCCCGCTCAGCGCCAGAAAATGCTCCTCCGAGGGCGTAATCAGCCGCGTTGCCGTCAGCTTGCGGGGCAGGCGCATGTCCAGATTGCCCCAGAGGACATAGGCAAAATACCAGCCGTTTCTCGAAAAGAGCTTCATGGACACCGACTCGTTGCAGGGCTGGCGGCAGGCGATGGCAGGCAGAATGGTCGTGACCTGCTCGAGCTGCTCGCTGTCGAGCTTCTGCTGGATGACGTTGAGCAGGGAGCTCATCTTGCTGATGCTCACGGGCTTGAGCAAATACTCGTCCACGCCCGCCTGAATGGCGCCCTGCGCATATTCGAATTCGCTGTATCCGCTGACGATGATGACGTGAATCCCCGGCTGCAGCTTTTTGGCGCTGTGCGCCAGCTCGATCCCGGACATGCCGTGCATGCTGATGTCCGTCACCAGCAGGTCCACGGCCTGCGCCTGAAGCACCTTCAGCGCGGCCTCCCCGCTGATGACCGCGTCCACGATCTGGAACTGTGAGGAAAACTGCTGGATAAGGCTGCGCATATAGCGCAGCGCGGGCAATTCGTCATCCGCAATCAGCACGCGGTACATGGCAGCGCTCCTTCCCCGAAAATCATTCGATCCGAACGTAGTATATCACAACGGTTTGGATTATTCAGCAGAGTGCCGGTTTTTTTTGCGGGCTGTGCCGGATTTTTGTATCAGTCCTATCGCCTCGATTCTCGAAAGGAAATCCCTGCTTTATTCCCGTGGCCCCGGCTTGTACTTCCCCTTGTAAAAAGCAGGCATAAGACGGACAAAACCGCTATTGTGCTGGATTTTTGGGCTCTGGCTTCGGATGGACTGTTTTTTTTCATCGGTAGTGCTTTATTCTCAAAACCTTCAATGGAAGAAACGGTTTATAATAATCGCAGAAGTGAGCGAGCGTAAAATATCAGGATGATTCAGAAAATGCTTCCTCACATGATTCTATTACAAACCGTCACAGAGGAGGGCGGTCAAAAGCTCTGAGGGGGTGAAAATTCGCGTCGGTAACAAAGGCCACGATACCTTAAGGGAGCAAAGAAAGGAGTTTACAGCAATGAAGAAATTGGTTTCCTGGCTGCTGGCTGTTACGATGCTGGCTTCTCTATGCGCGCTGCCTGCAGCTGCGGAAGAAAGCGCAATCAAGGAAAGCGCTTCCGGATTCTACTACATTGAGGCCAATGGGGAGCAGGCCAAACTGAGCGCCGCGTCCCAGGACAAGTTTATCCAGGTGGACGGCCTGTACTTCAAGGACCTCAACGGCAACGGCGAGCTGGATGTCTACGAAGATTACCGCGCAGAGACGGAAGATCGCATTACCGATCTGATCTCTCAGATGAGCCTGGAAGAGAAGGTGGCAATGGTGTTCCACACCTGCCTCGCGGGTTACAACGGCGGCGGCGGATTCCTGGGCACTGACAAGGAATTCTACGAGCAGAACTGCCCGATGGAGACCGACAACGGTTCTTCCACAGGCTACTCGGTGTGGTATTATATCTATGAGTATGGCATCACCCACTTCCTGGACAATGCCAATGGCACGCCCGCCGAAGCCATCGCCCGTCACAACATCATTCAGCAGATGTGCGAGGACCAGCGGCTGGGCATCCCGATGACCTTCTCCAGCGACCGTGAGAACAACGGCTGGGCCGGCTGGATCGATTCGCCCCATGACGCTTTTGGCACGGCCAACGATCCCGAGCTGGCTGAGGAGCTTTGGAGCCGTTATGCGCAGATGATGAAGGCGATTGGCTATCAGGTCGTATTCCATCCCTACGGCAACGAGCTGGGTTCCTTTAACGGCGAGGATCCGGAATACCTGGCCAAGATGACTAAGGTAGAGATCGAAGCCGTGGAAGCGACCGGCCTGCAGACCTGCACCAAGCACTGGATTGCGCGTGGCGGCGATTCTGCTTTCACCAACGCCCGCAGCGTGGCGCAGACCATCGACAACTGGGTCGTGCCGTGGAAGGCAGCCATCGAGTCCGGCACGCAGTGGATCATGACCAACTGCGCGCCTGGCCTGAGCAACACCGTGCGCGTCGACTATGACCGCGAAAGCCTTGATTACCTGCGCAACGAGCTGGCCTACACCGGCATCGTGCTGACGGACTGGAACCAGATGCTCAACTTCGGCGACTCCCGCACCACCAATATTGACGCCGATGGCATCGACCTGTCCACCTACACCCTGGAGCAGCTCTATACCCGCATGTTCGAGCTGGGCGTCAATCAGATCGGCTGCCAGACGGTGGTTGAGGGCAACGACCCCAACGTCACGCTGTCGATGACCGGCTATCCCGATGCCGTTATCAATGCTGTGAACAGCGGCATGCTGGATATCAGCTACATCGAGGAATCCGACCGCGTGATCCTGCGCAACAAGTTTGCCAGCGGCGTGTTTGAGGACCCCCTATTGCGCTGAGGATGCCTTTTATGCGCTTGACGTAAGCGAAGCGTATCTCGCACAGCCGTGGGACATCACCTCGCCCGAAGATCTCGCCGCGGCACGCAATCCCGAGACCGTTGAACTGGAGCGCCAGCTTGGTGCTGCCTCTACCGTGCTTGTAAAGAACGACGGCAACCTGCTTCCCATTGCCGAGGGCACGAAGGTGTATTTCGCGGCCAACAACGCCGACATTGAGGCCGATTATTCCAAGTCGCTGGGCGAGCGTGCCGAGCTGGTTGAGGATATGGCTCAGGCGGATGTCGTAATTATCGACGCCAGCACGCTGGATGACTCGGTTGAGCTTCTTGTCGATGACGCAAAGGCGGCCGGCAAGCCGATTGTGCTGTCCCTCAACTGCGTTGATCCCAGCGCCTGGGCCGTAGAAAACGCGGATGCCTTGCTGTTCCTCAACTTCAAGACCACGCCCGATCATGGCACCTCTCTGGATGGATTCACCTTTAAGATGGAAGGCTGCGTGTATGCGGACCTCGTGTTTGGTACGCGCCAGCCCACGGGCATGATCGTCAAGGAAATCGCCCGTGACGACGAGATGAACACCTTCCAGTGGAAGGACCTGGCGGGAGATCAGGGCGCCTCCGATTGGGTGCGGCTGATGCTGCTTGCCACCATGAAGGAAGACCCGAGCAAGGCGATCCCCAACAACTGGGGCGATCCCCTGCTGTGCTATGAATACAGCATGCGTTACGGCGCAGAGCCCGCCTTCGAGTATGACACGCTTGTCCTTCCCTTCACGGTAACGCAGGTGGAGCAGATGGGCTTCCGTACCAGCGTTGTGGACAAGGTTGTCTATGCGCCCGTGAAATCCGGCGAGCCGTTCAAGGCCAGCTTCCTGCTTTGGAACCACGGCGATGACGGTATCACGACCGTACAGGCCTACGACGGCGACACGCTCATCGGCGAGAAGATCATGGCTGTCAACGGCGGAAGCTGGCGTGTGGTTGAAATGGAACTCACGCTGGAAGGCGCCGGCGAGCATACCCTGACCATTGGCGATCTCTCTGCGACCATTACGGTAACTGAATAAGGGATTTGCCCGGGGAAGGAGGAATCCTCCTTCCCCGGAACGAACCCAAAGAAGATGAAAGAGGCGTAAGCCGGGAAGGGATGAAAGATCATGAAATGGTTGTCTCGGATTTTTTGCGTTCTTGCGGCGGTGATGCTGCTGATGTCATCGGCTTTTGCTGAAACGACCGGGGCCAGCGCAACTGCCTTTAAAGCTGCTGAGGGAATCCCGGTGGACGGAGATCTGAGTGAGTGGAACCTTTCTTCGCCCATTCGCATTGAAGATGCGACGCAGATTATTCGGGATGAGAGTTTTTGGCAGGGCCCGATGGACTGTAGCTGCGTCGTCTATGTCATGTGGGATGAAACCAATCTGTATTTGGCTGTAGACGTTACGGAAGATACGCCTTTTGGCGCCAGCGAGATGCTGGAGCTGGACCACCAGGATAATTTTAAACTGTTCCTTTCCACCGATCCCAATGCGGATCCGAAACGGGAAACATATGGCACCAATGATTTCATGCTTTATCTGATCGTCGACAACCTCTACTGGGATACCGGAATTGACCGCAGCATGATCGAAAAGGATGCCCGGGAGCGGTTTGTCAGCAAGGGTATGTCGGGCGGCGAAGACGTGCTGGAGGGCTATGAGCGCACAGCCGTGACGACCACGACGGGCTTCATTTACGAAGCCGCTATCCCCTGGAGTAATTTCTCCAATGAAAATATACCAGTTTATACGCCAACGGCCGGTGATGAAATCAATTTTGACTTTGCAATTACCGATATTTCGTATGCCTGCCCGGGGACCGAATACATTCCGCAGCTAGCATGGACGGGCGACATTAACATCAACACCAATCCCAGCCCGTGGGGCCGCCGGCCGGTTGCCGAGGGAGGCACGCGTGTC
>CALVKX010000098.1 GCA_944333375.1 uncultured Eubacteriales bacterium | reverse complement strand
CAGATCGGCTATCCCGTGGTGCTGCGCCCCGCCTTTACGCTGGGCGGCACGGGCGGCGGCTTTGCCGACAACCCCGAGGAGATGGAGGAGCTGCTCAAAAACGCGCTCAAGCTCTCCCCGGTGCATCAGGTGCTGGTGGAAAAGAGCATCAAGGGCTACAAGGAGATCGAGTACGAGGTGATGCGCGACGCCAACGACACCGCCATCGCCATCTGCAACATGGAAAACATCGACCCCGTGGGTGTGCACACGGGCGATTCCATCGTGCTCTGTCCCAGCCAGACGCTGACCAACAAGGAATACCATATGCTGCGCGACAGCGCGCTCAAGATCATCCGGGCCCTCAAGATCGAGGGCGGGTGCAACGTGCAGTTCGCTCTGGACCCCTACAGCTTCCAATATTACCTGATCGAGGTCAACCCCCGCGTCTCCCGCTCCTCGGCGCTTGCGTCCAAGGCCAGCGGCTATCCGATCGCGCGTGTGTCGGCCAAGGTGGCGGTCGGGATGCACCTTGAGGAGATCGCCCTGGCCAACACGCCGGCCTGCTTTGAGCCGGCGCTGGACTACGTGGTCAGCAAAATGGCGCGCTTCCCCTTTGACAAGCTGGAGGGCGCCAGCAACCGCCTGAGCACCCAGATGAAGGCCACCGGCGAAGTGATGAGCGTGGGCCGCACCATCGAGGAAAGCCTGCTCAAGGCCGTTAGGTCGCTGGAAATCGGCGTGTGCCACATCTATATGCCCCGCTTTGACAACAAGCCCGTGGACGAGCTGCTGGACTACATTCAGGACGGCACGGACGACCGGCTCTTCGCCATCGCCCAGCTGATCCGTTGCGGGGTGGACCTGGGCCTCATCTACGATCGGACCAAGATCGACATGCTGTTTTTGGAGAAGATCAAAAACATCGTGGAGTTCGAGGCCGTGCTCAAATCGCATCCCCGCGACGAGGCGACGCTTTTTTCGGCCAAGAAGCTGGGTTTCAGCGACAGGTACATCGGCCAGGTATGGGACATGACGGAAAGGGAGGTTTTCCTCCTGCGCAAGGCCTACGGCCTCATGCCCGTCTACAAGATGATCGACACCTGCGCCAGCGAGTTTGAAAGCTACGTGCCCTACTTCTACTCCACCTACGAAAAGGAAAACGAGTCCGTGGTGTCGGACCGCAAAAAGATCATTGTGCTGGGCTCCGGCCCCATCCGCATCGGCCAGGGCGTGGAGTTTGACTACTCCACCGTGCACGCCATCTGGACCATCCGCCGCGCGGGCTACGAGGCCATCATCATCAACAACAACCCCGAGACCGTCTCCACCGACTACACCACCAGCGACAAGCTCTACTTCGAGCCCCTCACCGTGGAGGACGTGATGAACATCGTCACCCTCGAAAACCCCGAGGGCGTGGTGGTGAGCCTGGGCGGACAGACGGCCATCAACCTGGCCGAGCGCCTGCACGACATGGGCGTGAAGATCATCGGCACCGACGTGGAGGCCATCCGCCGCGCGGAAAACCGCGACGCCTTTGAAAAGGTGATGGAATCGCTCGGGATTCCCCAGCCCAACGGCGAGGCCGTGACCGACATCGAGGCCGGCGTGCGCGTGGCCGAGCGCATCGGCTACCCCGTGCTGGTGCGCCCCAGCTACGTGCTGGGCGGCCGCGCCATGCAGATCGTGCCCAACGAGGAGGCGCTTCGCCACTACCTCAAGACCGCCGTGCTGGTCAGCGAGGACCAGCCGGTGCTCGTGGACCACTACATCACCGGCAAGGAGCTGGAAACCGACGCCGTGTGCGACGGCGAGAACGTCTACATCCCCGGCATCATGGAGCACGTGGAGCGCACCGGCGTGCACAGCGGCGACTCCATCAGCGTCTATCCCACCTTCTCGGTGAGCGAGAAGGCGCGTCAGACCATCATCGACTACACGGTGCGGCTGGGATTGGGCATCGGCATCGTGGGCCTGTACAACATCCAGTTCATCGTGGACCGCAAGGACAACGTGTACGTGATTGAGGTCAACCCCCGCTCCTCGCGCACGGTGCCCTTCCTCAGCAAGGCCACGGGCGTGCCCCTGGCCGACATCGCCACCCGCGTGATGCTGGGCCACAGCCTGCGCGAGCAGGGCATCGTGGAGGTCATGGCCCCGGAGAAGGAAAAGTGGTATGTCAAGGCCCCGGCCTTCAGCTTCTCCAAGCTGCGCGGCATGGACGCGTATCTGAGCCCCGAGATGAAGTCCACCGGCGAAGCCATCGGCTATGACAAGCGCCTCACCCGCGCACTCTACAAGGCCATGCAGTCCTCCGGCATGAACGTGGCCAACTACGGCACCATCTTCGTCACCATCGCCGACACCGACAAGGACGAGGCCCTGCCCCTCATCCGCCGCTTCTATGACATGGGCTTCAACATCGAGGCCACGCGCGGGACCGCGGAATTCCTCAAGGCCAACGGCATCCGCACCCGCATCCGCAAAAAGCTCAGCGAGGGCAGCGAGGAGATCCTCGATTCCCTCCGGCAGGGGCACGTCAACTACGTCATCAACACCCGCGAGCCCGCCAACCTGGGCCGCGACAGCGACGGCGCGCAGATTCGCCGCTGTGCGGTGGAAAACAACGTGACCATGTTTACCGCGCTGGACACGGTGCGGGTGCTGCTTGAGGTGCTGGAGGAAATCACGCTGTGCATCTCCACCATTGATTCCTGAGGAGGCGAGCCGATGCGTTTTGTGATCGAAAGCCATGAACCGCTCACGCAAAATGTGTATCACATGCGCCTTTCGGGCGACACGCGGGCCATCACGCGGGCGGGGCAGTTCGTGCAGGTGCAGCTGCCGGGCTTCTATTTGCGCCGGCCGATCTCGGTGTGCGACTGGCGGCCCGGCGAGGAGGGCACGCTGGACCTGATCTACAAGGTGGTGGGCCTTGGCACGGAGGCCATGAGCCGCTACGCGGTGGGCACGGAGCTGGACCTTTTGACCGGCCTTGGCAACGGCTTTGACGTGGACCGGCTGGACGAGGTGACGGCCTCGCAGTTTCCGCTGCTGGTGGGCGGGGGCGTGGGCACGCCGCCCATGTACGGCCTGTGCAAGAAGCTGCTGGCCGCCTGCAAGAAGCCGCGGGTGATTCTGGGCTTCAACACCGCGGCGGAGGTGTTCTGGCAGAAGGAGTTCGAGGCGCTGGGCGTGTCGGTGACCGTGACCACGGCAGACGGCACGCAGGGCGTGCGCGGCTTTGTGACCGACGCCATGGCGCCGCTGGAGGGAAAGTACGACTACGTCTACGCCTGCGGGCCGGAACCGATGCTGCGCGCCGTGCACGCGCTGTGCGAAAAGCAGGACATCCACGGGCAGTTCAGCTTTGAGGAGCGCATGGCCTGCGGCTTCGGGGTGTGCATGGGCTGCTCGTGCAAGACCAAGTACGGCAGCAAGCGCATCTGCAAGGACGGGCCGGTGCTTCGGAGGGAGGAGATCCTATGGTAGACACGCGGGTGACCCTCTCGGGCTGGACGCTGGACAACCCCGTCATCCCCGCCAGCGGGTGCTTCGGCTATGGCGAGGAGTTTCACGAGCTGTATGACATCAATGTGCTTGGCACGTTTTCCTTCAAGGGGACCACGCTGGAGCCGCGCTTTGGCAACCCCACGCCCCGCATCGCCGAGTGCACATCGGGCATGATTAACGCCGTGGGGCTGCAAAACCCCGGCGTGCATCATGTGATCGAGCATGAGCTGCCCAGGCTGAAAACCTTCTTTCACAAAAAGGTCATCGCCAACATCAGCGGCTTTTCCGTGGAGGAATACGTGGAATGTTGCCGCCTGATGGATGCGCAGGAGCAGGTGGGCATCATCGAGGTCAACGTCAGCTGCCCCAACGTGCACGGCGGCGGCATGGCCTTTGGCACGTGCGCGGAGAGCGCGGCGGAGGTGACCCGTGCGGTCCGGGCCGTGACCACCAAGCCCGTCTATATCAAGCTGAGCCCCAACGTGACGGACATCGTCTCCATCGCGAAAGCCTGCGAGGACGCGGGCGCGGACGGGCTGAGCCTGATTAACACGCTTTTGGGCATGCGAATCGATCTGAAAAAGCGCCAACCCGTGATCGCAAACGTCATGGGCGGCTTTTCCGGCCCGGCGGTGTTCCCGGTGGCGCTGCGCATGGTGTATCAGGTGGCGCGGGCGGTGAAGATCCCGGTCATCGGCATGGGCGGGGTGAGCAGCGCGCGCGATGTGATCGAAATGATGCTGGCCGGCGCGACCGCCGTGCAGGTGGGCGCGCAGAACCTGGTGGACCCTTACGTTTGCCCGAAGATCATCGAGGCGCTGCCCGCCGAGATGGAGCGCCTGGGCATAGAACGGTTGAACGACATTATCGGAGGTGCGTGGAAATGAGCGGCGGAGACGTGATTATCGCATTGGACTTTCCCAGCGCGGAGGCGGTGTACGCCTTTCTGGACAAGTTTGAAAACGAGGCGCGCAAGCCCTACGTGAAGGTGGGTATGGAGCTGTTCTATGCCGAGGGCCCGCAGATCGTGCGGGAGATCAAGGCGCGGGGACACAAGATCTTTCTGGATCTGAAGCTCCACGACATTCCCAACACCGTCAAAAAGGCCATGGCATCGCTGTCCCGGCTGGATGTGGACATGACCAACCTGCACGCCGCCGGCACCATCGACATGATGCGCGCGGCCGTGGAGGGCCTGACCCGGCCGGACGGCACGCGGCCCATGCTGCTGGCCGTGACGCAGCTCACCTCCACCAGCGAGGAGCGCATGCAGCGCGAGCTGCTCATCCAGGCCAGCATGCCCGACACCGTCAGGAAGTACGCCCAGAACGCCAGGGAAGCCGGGCTGGACGGCGTGGTGTGCTCGCCGCTGGAGGCGGGGCTGGTGAAGGAGGCCTGCGGCGCGGCGTTCCAGACGGTGACGCCGGGCATCCGCTTCGCGGATTCGGCGGCGGACGATCAGGCGCGCGTGATGACCCCCGAAAAGGCGCGCCTGGGCGGAAGCGACTACATCGTGGTGGGACGGCCCATCACCCAGGCGGCTGACCCCGTGGCGGCCTACCGCCGCTGCGTGAAGGAATTCCTTGGCGAGTGACAAAGGAGGAAAGACCATCATGGAAAAACGGATTGCCGGCGCGCTGCTCTCCATCGGCGCGGTGTTTCTCAGGCCCGAGGAGCCCTTCACCTGGGCCAGCGGCATCAAAAGCCCCATTTACTGCGATAACCGCCTGACCCTGACCGCGCCCGAGGTGCGCGACCAGGTGGAAAACGGGCTGATGGAGATCATCCGCCGCGAATACCCGGATGTGGAGGTGCTTATGGGCACGTCCACCGCGGGCATCGCCCACGCGGCCATCGTGGCCCATATGATGCACCTGCCCATGGGGTATGTGCGCGGCGGCAACAAGGATCACGGCCGTCAGAACCGCATCGAGGGCAAGCTGGAAAAGGGCCAGAAGGTGGTTGTGGTGGAGGATTTGATCTCCACTGGCGGCAGCGTCATTGAGGTGGTGGACGCGCTGCGGGAGGCCGGCGCGGAGGTGCTGGGCATTGCGAGCATCTTCACCTACGGCATGCAAAAGGGCCTGGACCGCCTGGCCGCCGCCAATGTGAAAAACGTGAGCCTGTCCAACTTTGACGTCCTGGCGCAGGTGGCGGCGGAGAAGGGGTATATCCGCCCCGAGCAGGTGGAGCGACTGATTCGCTTCCGCAACAACCCCGGCGACGAAAGCTGGATGCACAACTGAGGAGGCGCGCGCATGCCCAGACATCTTCTTGATATCCGCGATCTGTCCACGCAGGAGCTGGATGCTCTGATGGACCGCGCGGACGATATCATCCAAAACCCCAAACGCTACGCCGAATGTATGCGGGGGAAAAAGCTGGCGACGCTCTTTTACGAGCCCAGCACCCGCACGAGCCTCAGCTTTGAGGCCGCCATGCTGGAATTGGGCGGAAGCGTGCTCGGCTTTTCCTCGGCGGACAGCTCCTCCGCGGCCAAGGGCGAGAGCGTGGCCGACACCGTGCGCACGGTGGGGTGCTATGCCGACATCATCGCCATGCGCCATCCCAAGGAGGGCGCGCCCACCGCGGCGGCGCAGGTCAGCCCCGTGCCCATCATCAACGCGGGCGACGGCGGCCACAACCATCCCACGCAGACGCTGGCGGACCTGCTCACCATCCGCCGCGAAAAGGGACGGCTCAACCAGCTCGTCATCGGCTGCTGCGGGGACCTTCAGTTCGGCCGCACGGTGCACAGCCTTATCAACGCCATGATGCGCTACAGGAGCATCCGCTTCGTGCTTATCTCCCCGGCCGAGCTGCGCGTGCCCGAATATGTGCGCGAAAGCATGCACAAAAACGGCGTCACCTTCGTGGAGGTGGAGAAGCTTGAGGACGTCATCGGCACCCTCGACATCCTCTACATGACCCGCGTGCAGCGCGAGCGCTTCTTCAATGAGGCGGACTATGTACGCCTCAAGGACAGCTACATCCTCGATACCGACAAGATGCGCCTCGCGCGCAAGGACCTGTGCGTGCTGCATCCCCTGCCGCGCGTCAACGAGATCAGCCGCGCCGTGGACGATGATCCCCGTGCCTGCTATTTCCGCCAGGTGGCCAATGGCAAGTTCATGCGCGAGGCCCTGCTGATGAAGCTATTGGAGGTGGAGGCATGAACATCGACAGCATCCAGAACGGCTATGTGATCGACCACATCCGCGCCGGGCGCAGCATGGAGATCTATCACTATCTGGGCCTGGACGCCCTGGACTGCTCCGTGGCTATCATCAAGAACGCCAAGTCGCAGCGCATGGGCAAAAAGGATATCATCAAGATCGACCAGGAGATTCCCCTTGATCTGGACTTGCTGGGGTATATCGACCCCGGTATCAGCGTCAACATCATCCGCGACGGGAAGCTGGTGGAGAAGAAAAAACCCGAAATGCCGGCCCGTGTGGTCAATGTGATGAAGTGCAAGAACCCACGCTGCATCACCCAGACCGAGCAGGAGCTTGAGCAGATTTTCGTTCTGGCCGACCGGGAAAAGCAGGTGTACCGCTGCTTGTACTGCGAGGCGGCCTACAAAAGCGAATAGGATGCCATGGGCGAGCCGCCGGGGGCGGAGCGCCCTTTTTTTCTTCCGTATAAAACGGAATATTTCTGTAAAAATAGGAAGTGAAGGTTCGCAATTTCGACGTCTATTAAAAAACGATAGATGCCGAACGTTCGGACAGAGAAAAAAGTTCAGAAAAATGGCAAAAAACCTGTTGACAGAGGGGGCGAAGCGTGCTATCATGTACAAGCTCGCTTGAGAGCAACGAACCTTGAAAACGATACAGAGCAAAGGAAAGCAAGAACGCAAGCAGTCAATGAATTGAGTGAAATTGCGAGCCAGAGAAATCTGGAGCGTAAGCAGGAATTAAACATAAGAGTTTGATCCTGGCTCAGGACG
>CALVKX010000097.1 GCA_944333375.1 uncultured Eubacteriales bacterium | reverse complement strand
GCGATGTTGCCCTCGTCATCGCCCAGCAGGTGCACCAGGCTGGAGCGGCTGAGGATGTTGCTCTGATAGACGCGCTGGCCGTTTTCGTCGGTAGTGGCCACCACCACGCCCCGGCGGTCGATGATGTCGCCGGGGATGACGCTGCTCTTGGCGCTGCGGTAGCGCGTGTTTCGCGTGCTGGAGATCCAGCGGCTGCCATAGGTAGACACGGAATACATGCCGTACCCCGCCGCCAGCACCAAAAGCCCGATCACCACAAACGCCAGCACCCGAAAGCGCAGCCTCTGCTGTTTCATGCGCACCTCACTCCCTGTCCGCGCCCCTCAGGGGGCTACCTCCACCAGTTCGCAAGCGCCTTGCGATCCATCGATTCGGTAAAGCGTGTCCACATACAATTCCTGTCCCAGCGCCTCTCCCAGCGCCGCCGCGCCGTCTTCCTGCGTTATCACCAGATGGGTTGCGTCCACCTGTCTGGCCAGCGTCCCAAGCTTCTCTCGTGCGCTGCCGGCTTCCCAGGGGCCGTCCGCCTCAATCAGGCTGACCGGCACCAGCGCGTAGCGCATGGAACTGACCGTTCCCGGCACCACGATCACACGCGCATCGTCCGGGTTTTCGATCCGACGGTACCATTCCAGATTCTCGCGCATCCACGCGCTTCCGTTGTCCGTAGGAAAGCGCGCCGCAAATCCGCCGGGCAGGAGACAGGCAAGGTTTTGCCAGTTGACGGACAGCATCAGCCCGAGGCATGCGCCTGCGACCGCGAGACGGCGCACGCTTTTGCGCCGCGTTCCCACAGCGTCCTCCATCAGCGCCGCCATCCAGCACGCCATTCCATAGAAGTAGGGGATAAAATAGCGGTCCATGACCTCCGTCAGGCGTTGCGGACGAGCCTGCCAGCGCGGAATTTCCGGTGAGAACACCGCCGGGACGCTCGCCAGCAGAAACAGCGCATACAGTCCGAAGGAGACCACGGCAAAGGAGACACACCTGGCGCGCAGCGCTCTGGGGGCTCTGCACACCATGGCCGCGCAAAACAGCCCCACCCAGGCCACGGCCGGAAGCCCCACAGCCGGAAGCATGCCATCCCAGCCGCCGCTTCTGTTAAACGGCCGGATCAGGAGCGTTTTGACGATCCACTCCCAGGCCCAGCGCACCTCCGGCCACGCCGGGCTGGCCGATGTCAGCCGGTCGATATGGATGCTCCCCAGCCCCTGCAGCAGGCAGTACCCCTCCCACAGCCCCAGCATGACCAGTGGCACGGCGCATGCGGCCACCCACCGCCGGTTGCGCAGAGCGGCCTTTCCCTGCGTCATCAGCACAAAGGCCATGCCCATCGCGGCCCACAGCACACCCGTCTGCTTGCACAGCACCAGCGCCGTCATCAGCGCGCCGGCCGTCAGGGGCGCACGGGGAGCCTGCGCATCGGTCCACAGGAGGTAGATCAGCGCCCCAAAGAGCGCGCCCAGCGTGGTGTCGGTCGCCAGCATGCTGTACGCATGGCCGGTAAAGACCGTCGGCAGGGCAACCACACCTATGGCGAACAGCGCGATCCCCCACCATCTGCGCCACGTGAGGCGGCGGGCCAGCGGCAGCAAAAACGCGGTGTTAAGCCAAAACGCGGCGGTATAGAGCGTCCCCTCGTGCCATTGGCCGCGAAGGTGCATAAACCACCATTCCAGCAGCTGCATGCCGGGAGGATACGCGGCGTGCTCCACGCAGCATGTGCGCGTCCCGCTCACGATGCCGCCGGACACGTACAGGCTCCGCACCTCCGTGGCCCAGTAGCTGTATTCATCGTAGTTAAGCACCGCGCGCTCGCTGTTGGCGACCGTCCAGAAGACGCCCAGCAGCACAAAGCACGCCAGCCCCGGCGTCAGCACCCGCTCTCGCAGAAACGCCCGCACGGCGCCGCGGTTCACCTTTCCCCGGCGGATTCCCTCAGCCAGCCAGATTCCGCCGCCAGCCAGCACCGCGACCGCGAGCCAGTCCACGTACGCAAGCCCGCGCACGGCCGCCAGTGCCAGCAGGACCGGCATGGCCAGACTCGCGGCCAGCGGAATGGTTATCTCCACGCTTCGGCGGGTGTAGACGCACAGCATCATAACAGCGCACAATGCCGCAGCCAGGTTGATCCATGCCATCCCGCATCCCTCACTCCCTGTCCGCCTCCGGCATCATCGCCTCTTCCCTCAGGGTATGGCTGATCTCATAGTCGTAGGAAAGGTCGTCCTGATTGACGCTGGCCACGCCCTGAATCAGCCCGATCAGGCCCATGCAGCTCACCAGCGACGTGCCGCCGTAGCTCACAAAGGGCATGGTCACGCCGGTGAGGGGAATGAGCTTGAGGACACCGCCGATGATGATAAAGGTCTGCAAGCCCAGCATGACGGTGGCGCCCATGGCCAGCAGCGCGTGGAAGCTGCTGCGCGCCGCCGAGGCGATGGAGACGCCCCGAAGAATCAAAATCACATACATCGCCAGCACCAGCGCGCCGAAGATGACGCCGAACTGCTCGCAGATGACGGCGAAGATGCAGTCGGTAAAATACACGGGAATCACGCGCGGCGCGCCCAGCCCCAGGCCCACGCCAAAGAGGCCGCCGGAGGCGATGGCCATGAGCATCTGCACGATCTGATAACCGCTGGTCTCATAGTAGATCCAGGGGTTGCGCCAGATGGCCACGCGCTTTTTCACGTGGGCGAACATGATGTAGCCCGCCACCGCCGCGCCGCCCGCTCCCACGAGGCCCAGGCCCGTCAGCGGCAGGTTGCCGGTGGAGGCGTAGAACAGAAACAGCGTCGTGGCGTAGTAGATCAGCGCCGTGCCCAGGTCCTGCTGCAGCATCAGCACCAGGAGCGAAAACACCGCGAAGGCAAACCAGGGCCAGAAACGCCTGCGCGACATGTACCAGCTCAGGATCAGAAGCAGCGCCAGCTTGACCAGTTCGCTGGGCTGCACGCTGGTGCCGCCCAGGTTGATCCAGTTGGTGGCGCCGTTTTGCTCGGTGCCGATGGCCAGCGGCAGCGCCAACAGGCCTGCGGCGCCGATCATGATGATGAGCATCAGGAAGTTCCACCGGCGCACATAGCGCACCACAAAGATGCACACCAGCATGGCGATGATCCCCGCGCCGTAATAGATGGCCTGCTGGATGCCGCGCGAGGTGCCGGCGCCGCGGTCGGTGCTGTAGAGGATGAGCACGCCCAGGGCGCACAGGAAGTTGGCAATGGCCAACAGCAGCTTGTCCGCCGGAAAGAAGCGCGGCAGCCACATGGTGGAGAGCCTTATGAGCACCGGGACGATCACCGAGAGCGCAAAGCCCTCCCATTCCAGCTCGCCGTCAAAGGAGATCAGCAGAAAGGCCGTGAAGAAAAACAACATGATGGCCGATACCAGCATGCGGTCCGGACGGCGGCGGTTTTTCCGGGCGGCCTGGGCGGCCATGCGCGCCTCGGCGCGCTCACGGGAACGTCTGCTCATCGTCCGCGCCCTCCCCCGAAGTACTTGTCCCACACCTTGCGCTTGGCGCGCTCGGCCTCGTCGTGACCCACATAGGCGCTCTTGGGCGGGGCCGCGGCGTCGGTGAGGTCCTCGTCCATCTCGCCGTCATATGCGGCCTCCCATTCCGCCTCGCCGTACGGGCTTGGCGCATAGGGCCAGTCCTCCCCGTCGGGTTCGGGCACGTCCGGCGACTCGGGCGCTTGCGCCGGCTCGGGCTCCTCTGCCGCCGCGGGAGCAGACTCGCCCGCCGGGCGCATGAAGATGCTGTCGTCGCGCACAGGCGGCTCCTGCGCCTCATCCTCCTGCGCGGCGGCCTGCTGCTCCATGAGCCACTGCTGGTAGGCCTGCTGCTGCCACAACTGCTGCTGCATCAGGTACTGCTGCTGCGCCATCCACTGTTGCATGGCCTGCTGCTGCGCCAGCGCCGCGGCCTGCGGGTCCTGAGCCGGCGTCTGGGGTTCTTCAGGCGCCTGCGCGCCGTCGCGGCGCACGACGCGGCTGGTGCTCTCAAAGCCCGCAAACAGGCGCAGCCGAAGCTCCGCCTTGCCCACCACCAGCCTTGAGCCATGCGCCATATACGCCGCTTCCCGGCCTTTTTTGCACGGCTCGCCGTCCACGCTGGCCGCGCGGCCGCGCATGGGCTGGATCATCAGCCCCTCGTCCTGGTCGAATCGGAACCACAGGTGGCGTTTGGCGACGCCCTCCACGGGCACGCACAGGTCGTTGGTGCGCAGCGTGCCCAGCGTCCCTTCGCGCGGCAGGGGGAGCGCCTGTCCCCGCCTGAGCGCTCCGCCGCCCTCCAGCACGACCATCTCGCCCACATACCCCGCGTCCGGCAGAAGCCTGAGCCGCTTTTTGGCCTGCCGCCTGTCGCGGCGGTACCAGCGGTAGCTGCGCCAGACGATGATCGCCATGAGAAACAAAAACCAGTACCGCGCCGCCTGCGCGACCAGTTCGTAGACCTCAGCGGGAAGGGCCAGCCCGCTGAGAAAATTGAGTTCGCTGGGCAAAGCGGGCGCTCCTTTCCGGCGCCGCAGCGCGCCTAATCGTCCTGAGCCTTGGATTCCTCCAGAAATTTCTCCATCTTTCGCTTGACGCGCTGCAGGGCGTTGTCGATGGACTTGACATGACGGCCCAGCTTGTCCGCGATCTCCTGATAGCTCTTGCCGTCCAGATAGGCGTTGAGCACATCCTGCTCCAGGCCGCTGAGCACGCGGTCCACCTGGTCGCGGAAGGAGACGAGGTTTTCCCGTCCGATGATGAGCTCCTCGGGATTTTGTGCGCGGCCCTCGACGATCACGTCCATGAGGGTACGGTCGCTTTCCTCGTCGTAGATGGGCTTGTTGAGGGAAACGTAGCTGTTGAGGGGCACGTGCTTTTGCCGCGTGGCGGTCTTGATGGCCGTGATGATCTGCCGGGTGATGCACAATTCCGCAAAGGCGCGGAAGCTGCTCAGCCGCTCCGCCTGATAGTCGCGAATGGCCTTGAACAGGCCGATCATGCCCTCCTGCACGATGTCCTCGTGGTCCGCTCCGATGAGAAAATAGCTGCGTGCCTTGGAGCGGACGAAGTTTTTGTACTTGCTCAGCAGGTATTCCGCCGCGACGCTGTCGCCCTGCTGGGCCAGGCCTACGACCTGCTCGTCGGCCATTGCGGAAAAGCGTTTGTCCAGCACGCTCTCCCAGGAGCTGTCCAGGTCCAGCCCGTCGCTTTCCTGCTCCTCCCCGCACTCATACTCCTGTGCGTCCTGGATGCGCTCATCCCTCGGTTCGGTCATGGGGATCTCACCTGCCTTATTTTTGCCTTCTGAGCCTGTCCAATGCGGCGAACTGCTCCTCGCTGAGCGCCGAGGACAGGGCGGTGCGGCCCTGCGCGCCGGGCGTTCGGTGACGGTTGCGGCCGCTGGAGCGCTCGGCGGCCAGCTCGCGCCAGAGTTCCCGCGCGCTCAGGCGCGTCGCGCCCCGGCCGAGGATGAGGGTCTGCTCGGTGGCGTCGCTGGTGGCCACGCGGGCCTCGCGGTAGCGGGGCAGAAGCTGGCACATGCGCTCGATGAAGTGATCGGCCGTCTCCCCGTGCCGCGTATAGACCACGGTCAGCCCCGGCCGCTCCTCGATGCTTCGCAGGGGCCGCTCGGCCTTGTAGCCGTCAAAGACCAGCCAGACCTCCTGCCCCGTATAGCCCGCGTAGTCCTGCATCAGATGGATCAGCCGATCTCGGCACTCGTCCAGCGGCCAGCGCTCCCGCTGCGCCTCGGGCCAGGCGCCGATGATGTTGTAGCCGTCCACGTACAACAGGGGCTTCATGGACGCGCGCGCACAACCGCGTACATCAGGATGCCTGCGGCCACGCTGGCGTTGAGGCTGTCGAGCTTTCCCCGGATGGGCACCGACACGGTGCGGTCGCAGCTTTCCAGCACCCGGCGGCTCACGCCCTCGCCCTCCGCGCCGATGACCAGCGCGACCGGGCCGCCGAGGTCCACCCCGGCATAGTCCTCGCCCGCCATGTCCGCGGCATAGGTCCATATGCCCTCCGCCTTGAGGGTTTCCAGGGTCGTGCTCAGATTGGTCACGCGGGCCACCGGCAGGTATTCCACCGCCCCCGCGCTGGCCTTGACCGCGGCGGGGGTGAGGCCCACGGCGCGGCGCTCATGCACGATGACGCCGTGCGCGCCCGCGCACTCGGCCGTGCGGATGATCGCGCCCAGGTTATGCGGATCGGTGATGCCGTCCAGAAGGATGAGGAAGGGCTGCTCTCCGCGCTCACGCGCCAGGTCGAGCATCGCCTCCACCGTGCTGTAGCGGTACGCCGAGGCAAAGGCCACCATTCCCTGATGGTTGCGCGTGATGGCGTCCAGCCGTGCGCGGTCGACCTCCTTGACGGGCACGCGCCGCTCCCTGGCCATCTTGACGATCTCGCGCGCCGAGCCGCTCAATTCGCCACGCGCGACCAGAAGCTGCTCGATGTCCCGCCCGCTCTTGAGCGCCTCGCGGATGGGGTTGCGGCCGGTGAGGAGATTCTCCTGCCGGTCCGATTCCTGCGCGGCCTCCTGCGGCACATAGCGGAAACGCTCGTAGCCCTCCCCCATGCGCGCCTGCTTCTGCTCCCCATAGGGGCGCGGCGCGGCGGTCCTGTCGCCGCGGGACGTATAGCGGCTGGCCGTGCCGGTGGCGAAACGGAACCCGCCGGTCTTTTTCTCCCGGCGCGGCGGCTCGCCGGCCGGGGCGGGACGCTCGCCGCCGGGCGCCTTGCGCACGGCGTTTTCCCGATAGCCAGCGGGGCGCGCCTGCCCCTGCGCGCGGCTGCCGCGGGGCGCGCCGCTCCGGCCGCCCTTGCCGTATCCGGCTCCCTCGTCCTCAAAGCCTCCGCGCGCGGCGGCCTGCCTGCGCTTCTCCTGCCGGGTCTTTCCCTGAATATCCTTGTAAAAAGCCATTCTTTCGTCTCCCATTCCTTATTTCAGCCCTTGCAGATAGGCCTTGCGCGCCTCGCGGATCTCCCTTTGGCGTCCGCAGGACTTCTCCCCCTCGGGGCACGCGCCCCTGAGGCACCCCGGCCCCGCATCCCGGAACAGCGCGGGCGCCTCGCGGCAGCACAGCTCAAACATCGTTTGCGCCAGCGCCCGGATCTCCCACTGAGCGCGGCTGCACATGCGAAGCGAGAAGAAGTGCCTGAGCTCCCGCGCGTTCATCGTCAGCAGCACGCGCGTCTCGCACGCTCCGGGCAACACGAAGCGGGCGTCCTCATTGCTCTTTTCTCCCGCGTCGCCCAGCCGCTTCTGCCATTCCTCATACCACGCCTGAATCTGCGCCATCTGCCGGTGGTATTCCTCTTCGGCCCCGGAGCCCAGGGCGCGGATGGCGGGGGGCACGATGTAGCCGAAGCCGCCGGCATAGCTGACGTAGCGCTGGCTCTGGACGCTGAAGCTGGCAATGCGGTGGCGCGTGAGCTGCGCCAGGAGCACGCGGCTGACGCCC
>CALVKX010000096.1 GCA_944333375.1 uncultured Eubacteriales bacterium | reverse complement strand
TTGCACGTTTCCCCGGCCGCGCCGCAGGCGCAGGGGAAACGTGTCCTGGCGGAAAAGATCGCCGCAGGCGAGCTTTTCCGACAATCTACAGTTTTTGTCCGCACCCGGCGCAGAACTTCGCGCCCGGCTCGGCCTTGCGGCCGCACCCGGGGCAGAAGCGCGCCGCCTGGCCGCCCTGCATGCCCTGGGCCATCATGTTGCCCATCGCGGCGCCCGCGGCCATGCCCACACCCATCCCGGCCATGCCGGAGGGGTTGGCCGCGGCCTCGCGCATGGCCTCGGCGGCCTGAAAGCGGGCGTACTGGTCCAGATCGCCCGCCACGCCCATGGCGGTGCGGCGGTCGATGGCCTTCTCGACCTCCTCGGGGAGGCTGATGTTTTCGATGACAAAGGCGCTGAGCGCAAGGCCCAGGTCCGCCACGCGCGGGCTGAGGGCGTCGAGGGCGAGGCGGGAAAGCTCGTCGTACTTGCTCGCCAGGTCCAGGGCGGGGATGCCGCTCTGGGCGATGGCGTCGCTCAGGGCGCTGACGGCGAGGCTGCGGATCTGGCCCTCCACGCCCGCGGCGGTAAAGAGGGCGGCGGTGCCGAAGACCTCGCGCATGAAGACGGCGGGGTCGCTGACGCGGAAGGCGAAGGAGCCGAAGGCGCGCAGGCGGATCATGCCCAGCTCGCTGTCGCGCATCATCACGGGATTGGCCGTGCCCCACTTGCGGTCGAGGAACTGGCGGGTGGAGACGAAATAGACGTCGCTTTGAAAGGGGGAGTTGAAGCCGAACTGCCAGGCGCGCAGGGCGGTGAGGACGGGGAGGTTTCTGGTGCTCAGCTCGTAGCGTCCGGGGGCGAAGACGTCGGCGAGGCGGCCCTCGTCCACAAAGACGGCGGCCTGGCTCTCGCGCACGGTGAGCTGGGCGCCCATCATGATCTCCTTGCCGTTCATGTCGTAGCGGTGGACAAGGGTTTCGGGGTCGTCCTGCGTCCACTCGATGACGTCGATGAGCTGGCCGCGGACAAGATCAAACAAACCCATCTGGGAAACGCTCCTTTCAAACGGTCACAGGTCGTCGGCGGCAAAGGCGGTCAGCCCGGGCATGCGCCGGATCTCGCGGATCTTGAGGGAGAGGCCGAGGTAGCGGGCGATCTGGTCGGCGGTCTCCTGCACGTACGCAAAGACGGCGTTTTCGCTCAGGGGCTCGGCGCCGACGGGGAAGCAGACGACGCGGACCTCCTGGGGGGAGACGACGGCGACGCGCAGGAGCATCAGCCCGTGCTCGCGGCCGAAGAAGTTGCGCAGGGCGGTTTCGAGGCGCTCGCCGCCGTAGTGCCAGCGCTCGGTGAGGAAGACGTCGTCGGCGGGGACGGCGAGGCGGGCGAGGATGCAGGGGGCGTCGGGCCGCTCGGGGCAGCGGTGGAGGCGCGCGCCGCGGCGGATGTCCTCCGGGGTGGAGACGAGGCCGCCGATGACCTTGCGCAGCCAGCGGGTGCGCTGCCTGTCCATCATGTAAAGGGGGTCGTAGTCGTCGTTGGAATCGTCGGCGCGCAGGCGGGTGAGGAGGCTGACGACCTCGCGCACGGCGGCGAGCTGGGCCTGCGGGTCCGTCTCGATGGCAAACAGGGGCATGGCCGGGGCGCTTTTTTCCAGGTAATCAAAAAGAGGGGCAAGCGCGGGCGCGTCCTCGACGGCGATGGCGTCGATGGGGTGCTTGTGCATGCACTCGACGGCCTCCCCGACCGTTTCGCGCACCCTGGGCGGCTTGACGCCCAGCGCTTCCCAGCCCTGCATGGAGGCGAACATGTCCTTCGTAGCCCGGTCCGTGGTGACGATCAGCAGTCTGTACACTCGTTTCCCTCCGTATGTCTGCTCCTGAAAGGGGATCAGCACCTATTATACAATGCCGCGCGGCAAATTTCAATGGCTGGCGAAATTTGCGCGCATCGCGGCGCGGATTGCTTTTCGATCGGAACTGCGCTATACTTGTGTGGGCCTCGGTCCGCTTTTTGGAAGGGAGAAGAAACGCATGCGCATCACGATGATCTGCATAGGCTCCATGGGCGACGTGCGGCCCTATGTGGTGCTTGGACGGGAGCTTCAGCGGCGCGGGCACGAGGTGTCCGTGTGCGCGTTTTCGGATTTTGGGGAGATGGTCCGCGGGGAGGGGCTGGGGTTTAAGCCCGTGAGCGGGGACGTGAGGACGTTCATGGCCAACCTGATGAGCGGGGCCAACGGCGTGGCGTTTTTAAAGCAGGTGCGCGACACGCTGCGGGACTTCATCGGCCCGTTTCTGGGGGACCTGGAGGCGGCGGTCTCGGACGCGGAAGCGATCGTGGCGACGTACTTCGGGCAGGTCTTTCAGTCGCTGGCGGAGGTGCGGCGGGTGCCGTTCATCCAGACGCACTACTTCCCCATGGACGCAAACCCGCAGGCGCCCATCGCCTCGGCGCCGGGGCAGCACGTGGGCAAGGCGTGGAACCTGGCGACGTACCAGCTGGGGCACCTGCTGGTGAGCACGCTGGAAAAATACTATCTCTCGGACTGGCGGCAGGCGCGCGGGATGAGCCCGCGGCGGCTGGAGTCGGCGCCGAGCTATGAGCTCAACGGCCACATCATCCCGGTGCTCTACGCCATGAGCCCGCTGATTATGCCCCGGCCGGCGCGTTGGGGGGAGAACATCCACATGACCGGGTACTGGCTGGACCGGCGGGAGCAGAGCGTGACGCCGGAGCCGGGGCTGGAGGCGTTTCTTGCGCAGGGGGACAGGCCGGTGTACATCGGCTTTGGGTCCATGACCAGCGGGGACATGGGCGAGACGCTGGGGATCGTAATGGACGCGCTGTCGCTGAGCGGGGTGCGGGCGGTTTTGTCCCGGGGCTGGGGCGGGGCGGAGATCCCGGCGCAGGAGGGCGTGTACGTGACGGATTTCGTGCCCCATGACTGGCTCTTTCCGCGCGTGAGCGCGGTGGTGCACCACGGGGGCGCGGGGACGACGGCCGCGGGCATCCTGGCCGGGCGGCCCACGCTGGTGGTGCCCTTCGGCGGGGACCAGCCGTTCTGGGCGTCGCGGGTGCGGGCGCTGGGGATCGGGCCGCGGCCGGTGCCGCGGGACCGGCTGACGGCGGAGCGGCTGGCGCGGGCGCTGGAGGAATTGACGCAGACGGCGCGCTACCGCGTGGCCGCGCGGGAGCTGGGCGAGCGGCTGCGGCTGGAAAACGGCGAGGTCATCGCCGCCAACATCATCGAGCACGAGCTGCGCAAGTGGCTTTCGGACGAGGGGCGCGAGCCCAGCATCGTCTGAGAAAGGAAGGAATCAAATTGGCTGAACGCACCCTGGCAGACCTCAGGCCCGGACAGAGCGCCCGCGTGGACACCGTGGGCGGGGAGGACGCGCTGCACCGCCACCTCCTGGACATGGGCATCACCCCCGGCGTGCAGGTCACGCTGCAAAAGACCGCGCCCATGGGCGACCCGGTGGAGATCCGCCTGCGCGGGTATTCGCTGACGCTGCGCCTGGAGGACGCGCGCAAGATCACCCTCAAACCATAAAGAAAAGAGCGGACCGTCAGATGCATTATACCTTCGCCCTGGCAGGCAACCAGAACTGCGGCAAGACGACCCTATTCAACCAGCTCACCGGCAGCAACCAGCACGTGGGCAACTGGCCCGGGGTGACGGTGGAGAAAAAGACCGGCGCGATGCTCCACCACCATCACCACGGCGGGCAGATTCACCTGGGCCTGCCGCGCCGCCTGCGGCGCGCGCAGGAGAGCGGGCAGGGCGTGCCCGAGCGCTACTCGGACGTGACCATCGTCGACCTCCCCGGCATCTACTCCCTCAGCCCCTATTCGATGGAGGAGATCGTCAGCCGCAACTACATCGTGCGCGAGAAGCCCGACGTGGTCATCAACATCGTGGACGCGACGAATCTGGAGCGCAACCTCTACCTGACCCTGCAACTGCTCCAGCTGGGCCGGCCCGTGGTGGTGGCGCTGAACATGATGGACGAGGTGCGCAGCCACGGCGACGTCATCGACGTCAAGGCCATGGAGCAGGCGCTGGGCGTGGCGGTGGTGGCCATCTGCGCCCGGCGGGGCGAGGGGCTGGACGAGCTGATCCGCCGGGCCATGGACGCGGCGCAAAACCACCTTCTGCCGCCCAAAATGGACATCTGCGGCGGCGCGGCGCACAAGGCGCTGCACGCGATCCAGCACCTGGTGGAGCAGCCGGCCCAGGCGCACGGGCTGACGTCGCGCTACGCCGCCACCAAGCTCTTTGAGGGCGACGCGCCGATGATGGAGGAATTGGACCTCACGCCCGACACCCGGCACATCATCGAGGAGATTCTCTCGGCCATGGAGCGGGAGGTGGGCATGGAGCGGGCGGCGGTCATGGCCGACACGCGCTACCGCTTCATCGAAAAGCTGCTGGAGGGCTGCTACACGCGCGCCCCCGGCGGCCCGGAGACGCTCAGCGACCGCGCCGACCGGCTGCTGACGCACCCGGTGCTGGCGATTCCGGTGTTCCTTGCGATGATGCTGCTGGTCTTTTCCATCACCTTCGGCCCCCTGGGCGCCTGGGTGGCCGACGGCTTTTCCCATCTCGTCAGCCGCGGCATCGCGCTGATCTCCTCCGCCCTCGTCTCCTGGGGCGTGGCGGAGTGGGTGCGGGCGCTGGTGGTGGACGGCGTGCTCACGGGCGTGGGAAGCGTGCTTTCGTTCCTGCCCACGATCCTGATCCTCTTTCTGCTCTTGTCGGTCCTGGAGGACAGCGACTACATGGCCCGCGCCGCCTTCCTCATGGATAAGCCGCTTCGCAGGCTGGGCCTCAACGGCCGCGCCTTCATCCCCATGATGATGGGCTTTGGCTGCACCGTGCCCGCGGTGATGAGCGCGCGCAGCATGAACAACCGCCGCGACCGGCGCTTCACCATCCTCCTGACCCCCTTCATGAGCTGCGGGGCCAAGGTGCCCATCTACGCCCTCTTTACCCGCGCGTTCTTTGCGGGCAACCAGGTGCTGGTGATGAGCGCCTTCTACCTCTTTGGCATCCTCATGGCGGTCGGCGCGGGCCTTGTGCTCAAGCACACGGCCTTCCACGGCGACGCCGCGCCCTTCATCATGGAGCTGCCCGCCTACCGCCTCCCCACGCCGCGCAACGTCGCCCGCCAGCTCTGGGACAAGGCCAGCGACTTCCTCAAGCGCGCCTTCACCGTCATCTTCCTGGCCACGCTGGTGGTGTGGTTTTTGCAGAGCTTCACCTTCACCCTCGCCCCCGCGCCGGACATGGCCCACAGCATGCTGGGCGCCATCGCCGGGGCCATCGCGCCGGTGTTTTCGCCCGCGGGCTTTGGCGGCGTGGAGGCGTCCACGGCCGTGCTCACCGGGGTCATGGCCAAGGAGAGCGTGGTCAGCACCCTCTCCGTCCTCGCCGGGGTGGACCCCGAGAGCGCGCAGATGGTGACGGCGCTGCGCTCGGTCTTCCCCACGGCGCTCTCGGCGGTGTCGTTCCTCACCTTCGTGCTGCTCTATACCCCCTGCGTCGCCGCCGTGGCGGCCATCCGCCGCGAGAGCGAGAGCGGCCGCATCGCCTTTGCCGCCGCCGCGGGCCAGACGGCGCTTGCCTGGCTCACCGCCACGGCCGTCTTCCAGCTCGGCCGCCTGCTGGGGCTGGGCTGAGCCATGGCGCGGCTTCTCAACCTTCTCCTCCCCGCCGCGGTGCTGCTTCTGGCCCTGCTCGCCCTGCGAAGCCTGCGCCGCCGCCGCGGCTGCGCCGGCTGCCCCTGGGCGGGCGGCTGCCATCATCCCTGCCGAAAGAAGGACGATCCCCATGCCTGACACCATCCGCCTCTACGGCCTCGTGACCGATTCCATCGTGGACGGCCCGGGCTTTCGCACCGCGATCTTCACCCAGGGCTGCCCCCACGGCTGCCCCGGCTGCCACAACCCCGGCAGCCACGCCTTTGACGGGGGCACGGTCTACCCCCTGGAGGAGGTGGAGAAGAAGTTCTCCGGCAATCCCCTCCTGGACGGCATCACCCTCACCGGCGGGGAGCCGTTCTGCCAGGCCGCGGCCTGCGCCGAGCTTGCCCGCCGCGCCCGCGAAAAGGGCCTGAACGTGTGGACCTACACCGGCTACACCTACGAGCAGCTCACGGCCATGGGCGATCCCGACGTCGACGCGCTCCTCTCCCGGACGGACGTGCTGGTGGACGGGCCGTTCGTGCTCTCCGAGCGCTCGCTGGAGCTGGACTTCCGCGGCAGCCGCAACCAGCGGCTCATCGACCTTGCAAAGACCCGCGCGCAGGGCGCCGTCGCGCTCTACGCGCCCCCGGAGTGGTAAATCATGCTCAGCCTTCTCGCCACCGGCGGCACCATCGCCTGCACCCCCGGCCCGGACGGCCTGGAGCCGACCCTGCGCGCCGCGGACCTGCTGGCCTGTCTCGGCTCCGCCCTGCCCTGCCGCGTGCGGCCACAGGATGTGTTCCTGCTGGATTCCAGCAACGTCCAGCCCGAGGAATGGTGCGCGCTGGCGCGGGCCGTGCGCGAGGCGCTTGACGCCAGCGACGGCGTGGTCATCACCCACGGCACCGACACCATGGCCTATACCGCCGCGGCGCTGTCGTTTCTGCTCGCCGGGGTGCAAAAGCCGGTCATCCTCACCGGCTCCCAGCTCCCGCCCGGCCATCCCCTCAGCGACGCCCGCCTCAATCTCCTGCGCGCCATCGCCGCGGCCCAGGCGGGCGTGGCGGGCGTGTACGTGTGCTTCGGCGACCGCCTGATCTCGGGCGTTCGCTGCGTCAAGACGCACACCACCGCCATGGACGCCTTCTCCAGCGTCAACGCGCCGCTGGCGGGCCGCTTCGACGTCGAGGGCGTGCGCTTCGATCATCCCCAGCCCTTCACCCCGCCGCCCGGCGCGGACCTCACGGGCCTTCGCCTCGCGGTGGACCCGCGGGTGTTTCTGCTCAAGCTCGTCCCCGGCACCTCCCCGGACGTGCTGGACTTCGTGGGCCGCGCGGGCTACCGCGGGCTGGTCATCGAGGCCTTCGGCCTGGGCGGCCTGCACTACATCCGCCGCAACCTCGTCAAGGCCCTCTCCTCCCTGGCCCGCAGCGGCGTTCGGGTCCTGGCCGTGAGCCAGTGCCTCTACGAGAAGGCGGACCTGGGCCTCTACGAGGTCGCCAGCGGCCTCGCCGGCATCCGCCCGGGCCGCGACATGACCACCGAGGCCGCCGTGTGCAAGCTGATGTGGGCCCTGGCCCAGGACGACCCGGACCTGTGGCTGGAGCACCGCATCGTGGGGGAATACCGCTAGCGCGCGTCGAAAAAGCTCGGCTGGCGCCGATCTTTTCCGCCGGGGTTGCGCCGCTTCCCTCTCGCCCTCCTTCGGAGGGCTCCCGGGCGGGAAGCGGCGTAAGGTAGCCTTGCTGGCGCAAGGCTCAGCTTGTCGAAAAAGTCCGCCCACGGCGGCCTTTTCCGCCAAATGCTTAAGAAATGTTTGCGCCCAGGGGCGCA
>CALVKX010000095.1 GCA_944333375.1 uncultured Eubacteriales bacterium | reverse complement strand
TGGTGTAGAGGATCTCGCCCAGGGGGATGCCAATGGGCACCTCGACAAGGCCGGTGTTGTTGATCTTGCCGGAGAGGGCGAATACCTTGGTGCCGGGGCTCTTCTCCGTGCCGAAGCTGCGGAACCAGTCCGCGCCATGGAAGAGGATGGCGGGGACGTTGGCAAGGGTCTCGACGTTGTTGATGATGGTGGGACGGTGGAACAGGCCGGACTCAAACGGGAAGGGCGGCTTCTGGTCAGGCTCGCCGCGCCGGCCCTCGACGGAGTTCATCAGCGCGGTTTCCTCGCCGCAGACGAACGCGCCCGCGCCGATGCGGATTTCCAGATCAAAGTTGAAATCCGAGCCCAGGATGTTCTCGCCCAGCAGCCCCGCGTCGCGCGCCTGATGAATGGCGTTGCTCAGCCGCTCCACGGCCAGCGGGTACTCCGCGCGCACGTAGACATAGCCGCGATTTGCGCCGATGGCGTAGCCGCCCAGCATCATGCCCTCGATGAGGCTGTGGGGGTCGCCCTCCAGTATGGAGCGGTCCATGAAGGCGCCAGGGTCGCCCTCGTCGGCGTTGCAGACCATGTATTTCTGCCCCTCCGGCGCGTTCATGCCGGCCTCCCATTTGACGCCCGTGGGGAAGCCCGCGCCGCCGCGGCCGCGCAGGCCGCTGCGCTTGATCTCCTCCACCACGCCGGCGGGCGGGCCCGCCAGCGCGCCCGCGAGGGCCGCGTAGCCGTCGCGGGCGATGTAGGCCTCCAGCGAGGCGTATTCCATCTGCCCGCAGTTGCGCAGCGCGATGCGCACCTGCTCGCGGAAAAAGCCAATGTCCTTAAGGTGCGGGATGCGGCGCTTCTGCTCGTGATCGTAGAAGGTACATTCCTCCACGATCTCGCCCTCCAACAGGTGGCGGCGGGCGATAAGCGCCGCGCGCTCCGCATCCAGGCTGGTGTAGAGCACGCCGTCAGGCTCAACCACCATCACCGGCCCCACCGCGCAGATGCCGATGCAGCCCGTGACCATGACCTTCACGCGCCCGCCGAGGCCCAGCTCGTCCACGGCCTTCTCCAGCGCCTCCCGGACCTCCTGGCAGTGGCAGCTGACGCACCCCGCGCCGCCGCACACCAGCACCCGCCGCTCATAGGCGGCCTGCCCGCGCTCGTAGGCGGCCCTGATTTCGCGAAGCCTGTCGGGAGAGGTGATTTTCGTCATACGCTTTCTCCCTCCTTTTCGGGGGCGTACTGGGCCAGAATATGCTCCAGGTTGTCGGGATTGACGCGCTTAAAGACCGTGTCGTCGATAGACATGGCCGGAGCCAGCCCGCACGCGCCGATGCAGCGCGCCACCTCCAGCGTGAACAGGCCGTCCGCCGTGGTATCGCCTACGCTGACCCCCAGCAACTCCTGCAGCCGCTCCACGATGCGCTTGCCCCCGCGCACGTAGCACGCCGTGCCCAGGCACACGCGGATGGTGTGCCTGCCGCGGCGCTGGGTGGAAAAGAAGGAATAGAAGCTCACCACGCCCGAAACCTCCGCCAGGGGAAGCTCCAGGCCATCGGCGATCACGCGCTGCACCTCGATCGGCAGGTAGCCGTAAATGCCCTGCGCCAGGTGAAGCACCTGAATCAGCGACCCTTCGCGGCCGCGGTATTCGCGCGCCAGCGCGCCGATGCGCAAAAGAAGCGCCTGTTGATCCTCCCCGCAGCAATCGCCGCAGGGGAGGGATGGAGCCCTGTTGTTTTCGTCCAAAGTAGGTACCTCCTGCTTATGTTGTTTTTCAGGGTCGTGGGGTTCTCGCAATCTTTGGTTACTATCATAATGCTTTTATTTTAAAAAATCAATAACTTTGTTATTTTTTTATCAATAGGAAAATACCCCATATGAATCAATAAAAAAAGCATGTCCCACCCTTTCAATCCGAATCGGACGGATTTTCAGAATATCAATATACCGCCGATCTGTTAACGAAATATCAGATAAGCGGTCAGTTTGGTCCGGCACAGTTCCGGCCGGGCGCAGGCCCTTGACGCCCTTTGAGGCAGTATTGTAAAATACAGGATAGATCGGCGGCGCGTCCCGTGCCGCCCGGAGAGGGGAAATGAGCATGAAACGTATCTTGGCCGCCGTTCTGACGATGCTGTGCCTTTGGGGCAGCGCGGCCGCGGAATCCGTCAAATATGACGCGATGCCGGAGATCTTCGCCGTCACGGTCGTGGAAAACGAGCGCGAGATCGACGAGGGGAGCGCCTACGTCTACAAGGAATACGTCACCACCGCCAACCCGGACGTGAACGCCGAGCTGCGAAGCATCGTGGACGCCTATGACCGCGAGCTCAGCCCCACCCTTCAGAGCGACCCGCGCAAGCGGGGCGAGCGCGGGAGCGTGCTCAACATCAGCACCGTCTACTACCGCACGGGCGAAAAATACCTGAGCACGCTCACCATCGCGCGCGTGAGCTACGAGGAGCAGCAGCTCTCCACCGCCTTCACCACCCGCACGTGGGATCTGGAGACGGGCCGGCGGATAACGCTCGCCGACCTGTTTACGGACGAGGCGTGGGAGGCGCTGGCCGGGGGCGTGCGGGAGCATCTGGAGGCCATCTTCCCAAACGAGGAGCGAAGCAGCGAGGCGATCCGTCGTCTATGTACGCCGGAGGCCATCGCCGGCGCCGACTTCACCCTCAGCGGCATGGAGCTGACGCTGCACTACGCCGCCGGGGACATCGTGCCCGGCAAGGTGACGCTGACGCACGCGCGCTTTTTCTACCCCGACCTGCGCGATCTGATGACAGAGACGGGCCTGGCCGCCACCGACAACAGCCGCTGGAAGATGGTGGCCGTGACCTTTGACGACGGGCCCAAGGACTATCCCTCCAGCTACACGCTGGACGCGCTTCGCAAGATCGGCGCGCGCGGTACCTATTTCACCGTGGGCAAGCAGCTGGAGCGCTACGGCTACGTCCTGCAAAAGCAGTACGACCAGAACCACATCTTCGGCACCCACACCTTCCACCATTGGGGCGGCGGCTCCTTCAAATCGGACGCGAGCCGGCTCAAGGAGATCGCCCTAAGCGCCGAATGGACGCTTCCGTTGGTGGGCGAGGAAGCCTCCCTTTTCCGCGCCCCCGGCGGCACCTATCCCACCTGGGTCAAGGCCGGGGTGCCCATGCCCATCATCCAATGGAGCGTGGACACCTACGACTACACCGGCAAAAGCGCCGAGCGCATCTTCTACACCTTCCGCGACAAGGTCACCGAGGGCGACATCATCCTCTGCCATGATACGGGCAAATATCTCCATGAATCCGTTCCCCTGTGGGGCGAATACCTGCTGGCGCGCGGCTTCATGTTTGTAACCGTGGACGAGCTCGCCTGCGCCTATGGCCTTGAGATGCAGCCCAGCGTGGTCTACTGGTCCGTCCGCCCGGGAGAAAACAGCGCCTCCCGGGGGCAGTAGCCCCGATGCTTCGGAGCGCGGCGCTGCGCATTTCCGTTGTCTTCCCGGCAGCCCGTTTCTGACAGTTTCAGGCCTCCGCCGTCTCCGTTCGCGCCTTGCCCGTCGAGCCCCGCACGACAAGCTGCGGGGTATATTCGATTTTGTTGACAAATGGAACGGGAAGCGCGGACGGGGCCGGGCGGGAGGTCACCATGTCCACGGCCGCCTGGCAGCGGGTGCGCAGGTGATGGTCGATGGTGGTGAGGCTGGGAGTGGTGATGGCCGAGGAAAAGACGTTGTCAAAGCCGCAGACGGAGACCTCGCCCGGGACGCGGATGCCCTGCGCGTTCAGCTGGGCGAGGATGCCCAGGGCCGTCATGTCGTTGACGCCGATGAGGGCCGTGGCCTTGCTGCGGCGGCGAATGAGCTCGGCGGTCAGCGCGCGGCCGACGTTGTACTCGTAGGGCAGGCCTTCGGAAAGGGTGTCGGCCTCGGCGCTGCGCTCGGCGGAGAGAACCTCCAGCCCGTCCCGCACGCCGTGGGACTCCAGTTGGCGGCGGATGCCCTCCAGGCGCTGGCTGCGCGCCAGGGAGAGCTGGTTGAAGGGGGTGGAGATAAAGACCATCCGGCGATGTCCGAGCTGATAGAGATGCTCGGCCAGCAGCGCGCCCGCCGTGACGTTTCGAAGCTCGATGGAGCATACGCTCAGCTCGTCCTGCTTTTCCCCGATGATGACCGTGGGAAGCGTGTCGGCGATCTTCTCCACCTGCCTTGGAAAGCTGGGCAGGAAGGTATAGATGAGGCCGTCCACACGCGCGCCGACAAAGGTATTGAGATAGAATTTCTCAAGCTCGGGCTTTCGGAAGGTGTTGCACACGATCACACGGTAGTCCAGGCTGTCGGCATATTCCTCAATGGTCTGAATGATTTCGGAATAATACTGGTTGGTCAGCGTGGGGGTGAGCACCAGCAGCATGCGCAGGCCCGCCTGCGCGCTGGCTTTTTTGCGCATGGGAAGCTGGTAATTGAGCTGCCGGGCGGCCTCCAGCACGCGCTCGCGGGTTTCGCTGCTGAAGGTGATCTTATTGCTATTGTTGAGGATCAGCGATACGGTGGCCTGGGATACGCCGGCCGCAGCCGCAACATCCTGTGAGGTCGCCTTTTTCATGATGCACCTTTTCCTTTCCGTTTTTCATCACTAATATTATAACGAAAATTAATCGCTTGTCAACGGATTCGGCCCGTTCGATCCGCCGTTTTTCCCGCGCCGTTTTTATGCGATTTTTCTTGACATTCAAGCGTTTGTCCGATATACTAAGGACGCTGGATATTATTTATATTTTCATATTTATTACTAATATTCTTGTGTCGTGACAAAGAGAAAGTGGTGCGATCAAAATGGAATTGAACGGATCCAACGCCAGCCCTCTTACACGGAAACCGATCCTGGCCCTCGGGGAGCTGCTTGTGGACCTGGTGCCCGAACGCACGGGCATGCGCATCGAGGACGCCGGCGCCGTCATCAAAACGGCCAGCGGCTCGGCGGGCATTTTCGCGTGCGCGGCGGTGCTCCTGGGGGGGCGGTGCGGCTTCATCGGGAAGGTGGGCCGGGACAGCCTGAGCCGGATGGTCATGCGCACGCTGGGGGAGCAGGGCGTGGACCTCAGCCATGTCGCCGTCTCCGGCGAGGGGCAGATCGGCCTGGCCTTTCTGGAATACCTTTCCGGGGGCGGTCGGAACTACCAGTATTACCGCCGCAACTCGGTCGGCAGCCTGCTGTCCGCCGAGGATCTGGACGAAGCGTACATCGCCGGCGCCTACGCGGTGCACTTTCCGGGCATGCTGCTGGAGCTCACGCCCCAGATGCGCGGGGCCTGCGAGCAGCTGGTGAGGATCGCGCGCGACAGGGGCGTGCTGGTGTCCTTCGACCCCAACATCCGCCATGAGCTTTCCGGCGGGGAAGCGCTTGAGCGCATGCTCTGGGCGGTGCGAAACGCGGACATCGTGGCCCCCACCCTCAGCGAGGGGCAGTTCCTCACCGGGGAAACGAGCGTGGGCAACGTGCTGCGCGCCCTGCACCGCATGGGGCCGCGGGTGGTGGCGCTAACCCGCGACAAGGACGGCGCCGTGCTGAGCATGGACGGCCAGGTGGCCGTGGCGGAGGGGATCGACCGGGAGGCCGTGGACCCCACCGGCGCGGGCGACACGCTGGCGGCGGCGCTGTGCGTGGGCCTGCAGGAGGAGATGCCGCTGATGCATCTGGCGGCGTTTTGCAACAGTGCGGGCACGCTGGTCATCACACGGCGCGGCGCGATCGGCATGGCGCTCCCAAGCCGCGCGGAGGTGGAGGCGCTGGCCGCCTCGGACGCCTGCCGCGTGACCTGCATGCCGCTGGACAGCGTGGCGTAAGGGCGGCGGAATTTGCGAAAGGAAGGATAAGGGCATGGTTTCTCTCAAACAGCGGCTCAGAAACGGCGAGCAGGTGCTGGGCACCATGGTGGCCACCTTCGCCAGCCCCGACATCGGCAAGATCCTCAAAAGCTGCGGCTTTGACTTTTTCATCATCGACTGCGAGCACGGCTCCTTCACCACCCGCGAGGCGGCCAACATCATCGCCGTGGCGCGGGGGGCGGAGATTCCCGCGCTGGTTCGCATCCCGGAGATGCGGCGCGAGCACGCGCTCAAGTTCATGGAGATGGGCGCAAGCGGCCTGCTTCTGCCCAACACCGAAAGCGCCGAGCAGGCGCGCATGCTGGTGGACTGCGCCAAGTACGCGCCCCTGGGGCATCGCGGGGTGTCGCTGTCGCGGCCGCACACGGATTTTGCCAAGGTCAGCGGCGAGACGTACATGCCGCGCGCCAACGACGAAACGCTGCTGATGTGCCAGATCGAGTCGCGCCGCGGCGTGGAGAACATCGAGGCGATCATGGCGGTCGAGGGCATCGACGTGGGCTTCATCGGCCCCAACGACATGACGCAGGACTACGGCATCCTGGGGCAGTTTGACCATCCCGACATCGTGGCCGCCTTCGAGCGCGTGATCGCGGCGGCGCGGGCCAACGGCAAGTGGTCCGGGGTGCATTTCGGCTCCGCGGGGCCGCTGGTTACGTGGCTGACGCGCGGCATGCAGATCAACATGTGCGGCAGCGACAACGGCCTTCTGGCGCTGGGCGCGGCCGCGATGCGCGGGCAGCTGGAAGGAGGACGGGCATGAAAATCGTCGTGCTGGACGGATATACCGAAAACCCGGGGGATCTGAGCTGGGAGGGCCTTGAGGCACTGGGCGACCTCACGGTGTATGACCGCACCCCCTTTGCGCAGGGCAATGACGAGATCCTGCGCCGCGCCAAAGGCGCGGAGGCGGTGATTGTGAACAAGACGCCGCTTTCCGCCGAAACCATCGGGGCGCTGTTGCCGGAGCTTCGCTACATCGGCGTGCTGGCCACGGGCTTCAACGTGGTGGACATCGCCGCCGCGAAGGGCGCGGGCATCCCCGTGTGCAACATCCCCACCTACGGCACCACGGCGGTGGCGCAGTTTGCCATGGCGCTGCTGCTGGAATTGTGCCATCACGTGGCCGACCACAGCCGTTCCGTCAAGGCGGGCGACTGGAGCCGCTGCCCGGATTTCTGCTACTGGAACGCGCCGCTCATCGAGCTGGCGGGCAAGACCTTCGGCGTCATCGGCTATGGGCGCATCGGGCAGGCCACGGCGAAGCTGGCCGCGGCCTTCGGCATGGAGGTGCTGGCCTTTGACGCCTACGCGAAGGCCTGTCCGCCCGCGCGCCTGACCACGCTGGAGGAGGTCCTGGAAAAGAGCGACGTCATCAGCCTGCACTGCCCCCTCACGCCCGAGACGCAGGGCATCGTGAACCGCGACACGCTCGCGCGCATGAAGGATGGGGTGTTCCTGCTCAACACCTCGCGCGGGCCGCTGGTGGACGAGGCGGCGCTCGCGGACGCCCTTGCGGGCGGCAAGGTCGCGGGCGCGGGGCTGGACGTGCTGGCCGTGGAGCCTCCCCTGCCGGAGAATCCGTTGCTTGCCCAGCCAAACTGCCTCATCACGCCGCACATCGCCTGGGCGCCCAAAGAGAG
>CALVKX010000094.1 GCA_944333375.1 uncultured Eubacteriales bacterium | reverse complement strand
ATCTACAAGCTCACCGGCGTGCTCAAGACCGAGCCCAGCAACGGCTGCACCACCGGCATCTTCGATTTGCAGAAGCGCCAGTGGGACGCTGCCATCATGCGCAAGGTGGGCCTGAAGGACGATATCTTCCCGCCCGTGGCCGAGTGCGGCGAGGTGGTCAGCCGGGTCAATGCCAGGGGCGCGGCGGACACGGGCCTGAAGGAAGGCACCACGGTCGTGGCCGGCGGCGGCGACGCGCAGCTGGGCTGCATCGGCGTGGGCGTGGTGGACAACGGCCAGGCCGCGGTCTTTGGCGGCAGCTTCTGGCAGTACGAGTTCAACACCGACAGCGGCAAGACCGACGCGGACTGCCGCGTGCGCGTCAACTGCCACGCCGTGCCCGGCCTGTGGCAGTATGAGGCCCTGGCCTTCAAGCCCGGCCTGGTGATGCGCTGGTACCGCGACGCCTTCTGCCAGGAGGAGGTGCGCCGCGCCAGGGAACTGGGGACCGATCCCTATCAGCTCATGAACGAGCAGGCCGCCAAAGTGCCCGCCGGCAGCTGGGGCATGATGTGCGCCTTCAGCGACGTGATGAACTACATCGCCTGGCGTCATGCGTCCCCGACGTTCACCAACTTCGATTTCGACCCGGAGAAGTTCAACAAATACACCTTCTACCGCGCCATCATGGAAAACACCGCCATGGTCACCCGCGGCCACCTCGAGCTGGTGCGCGAGGCCACGGGCAACGCTCCGCAGGAGATCGTCTTTGCGGGCGGAGCCAGCAAGGGCGACATCTGGTGCCAGATTCTTGCCGACGTGCTGGGCCTGCCGGTCAAGGTGCCGGTGGTCAAGGAGGCAACGGCGCTGGGCGCGGCCATCCTGGCCGGCTACGGCGTGGGGGTGTTCACCGACATCAGCGCCACCGCGCGCCGCCTGGTCAAGTGGGACAAAACCTTCCTGCCCGACGCGCGCAACCATGAGGTTTACGAGCGCATGTACGGCCCGTGGCGGGAGATGTACAGGGCGCAGCTCAAGCTTGCCGACGACCGGGTGACCCGCTTCATGTGGGCCGCGCCCGGGCTGTAAGGCCGCGCATACAAACAAGAGGAGAAGGAGAGAAACAGCCATGTTTGTCATCAACGAAAAAGACCGTGAATACCGCTTCGGCAACAGCGGCCCCAAGTATCTCATGAAGGGCCCACGCAGCAACTTCGCCGTGGTGCAGTTCCAGGCCGGACAGGACTTCAAGGCCCACTACCACAACGTCATGGAGGAAAATTTCTTCATCCTCGAGGGCGAGGTGGACATCGTGGTGGACGGCACCGTGCACCATCTCACCCAGGGCGACCTGATCCATGTCGAACCGGGCGAGATCCACTATGTCATCAACAACTCCTCCGCGCCCGTAAAGATGATCTCCACGCTTGCTCCCTTCACCGATCCCGACAAGATCGAGGTGGACAACTACACCTACTGATAAACCAACGGAAAGCGGGCGGCCTTCGAAATGCTCCGAAGGCCGCCCGCTTCGCGTTTAAAGGCGCTCCATATAGCGTTTGAAATTGAGTCCCGCCACGGCCTCCACCAGCGGTTCGGCAAAGCCCCGCCGGCGCATGCCCTCCAGCAGGGCGGGGATGTCGCCAGCGTGGCGCAGGCCCTCGGGCCAGGCGTCGATGCCGTCAAAATCGCTCCCCAGCCCGACCTGGTTTTCTCCGCCCAGGTCGCACATGTGGGCGATGTGGTCGATCACCCGGTCGATATCCGCCCGGCAGTCATCGCTCAAAAAACGCGGGAAGAAGTTCACGCCCACATAGCCCCCGGCCTCAAACAGGGCGCGGAGCTGATCGTCCGTGAGGTTTCGGGGATGACCGCACAGGGCGCGGGCACAGCTGTGAGACGCGAGGGGAGGCGCCTGACCGTCCAGCAGGTCATAAAATCCGCGCTCGTTGAGATGGGAGACGTCCACCGCCATGTGTCGTGCGCGCATGCGGCGCACCATCTCGCGGCCAAGCGGCGTAAGGCCGCCCGCCTCCCCGCCCACGGCGGGATGGGCCAGGCCGTTTTCGTTGTTCCATACCAGCGCCGCCATGCGAACGCCCATGTCCGCAAAACGGTCCACCTGCCCCGGGTCGCCGCCGAAGGCCTCGCCGCCCTCGATGGTCAGCATGGCGTTTGGCACGCCGGCCCGCGCCTGGGAAAGATCGGTGATCTGACAAAAGCCCTCCGCCTTCAGCCGCTCGAAGGCGGCCAGCTCCCTTTCCACGATGGTGGGGCGCAGGTCCATGCCGCCGGTGCTGACAAACAGCGCCAGACACTGCACCCGCGCATGGCCGCCTTCGGTCAGGCGGCGGGCGGTCACGTCCAGGGGCCTGCCTGCCGGGCGGCTTTCATCGGCAAGGGCATAGAGGGTATCGGCGTGGGTGTCGCAGATGAGCATGTCGGACCGCTCCCTTCGCTGCTTATTCCAGCTCGCCGTAATGCGCGCTGGGCGAGAGATCGTATACCACGCGGCCCACGCCCCGCACCTCGGCGCGGATGCGCTCGCAGGCGCGCTCCAGCACGTCAAAGGGCAGGCGCGCGGCCACCGCTCCGCCTCTGGACACCTGCAGGGCGCGCAGGCTGACGGCATAGGTGCCGGTTCGGTCCGGGATGTCCACGAGGTTGGCGTAGTACTGCCACAGCTTCTTGGCGTAGCCGCCCTCCCGGATCTCCTCGGAGAAGCAGGCGTCGGCGGCACGCAGCACCTCCAGGCGGTCGGGCGTGATCTGCCCGAAGATGCGCAGCGCCAGCCCGCTGGCCGGGAAGGGCTGCCTGAGCGCGATGCTGTCCGGCAGAGACAGCGCCGTCGCCAGACGACGGACCTCCTCCTTGAACAGGTCCCGCACCGGCTCGCACACCCGCAGGTCGTGAGCGCCCTTCATGCTCTCGATATCGGCGCTGGGCGAGAAGCCAAAAAGCGTGTCGTTGAGGTTGGCGCCCATGACAATGGAATGGATGTCGGGGTCGTAGCCAAGCTGCTTGATGAGCACCTGCGTCATGAGCTGGGAGGCGATGCGCTCTTTGTCCTCCCGGCTGCGAACGCCCGAGAGCGCCCGCAGAAAGGCTTCGCTGGCATCCACGTGGGCCACCACCAGCCCAAGGGAATCCATAAAGGTCGAAATCACGTTCTGTGGCTCATCCTGACGGAACAGCCCCGTGTCCACAAAAACGCACATCAGCCGGTCTCCGACCGCCAGGCTGGCCAGGCGCGCGCAGACCGCGCTGTCCACGCCGCCGGATACCGCGCACAGCACGCGCCCCTCGGGCGCGGCCTCGCGGATGCGCTCCACCGCAAGGCGGGTCATGGCGTCCTCGTCCCAGGCCGCCTGCGCGCCGCAGATGGAATGGGCGAAGTTGAACAGAAGCTGGGCCGCGTCGGGATCGTTGCGCTCAATGGTAAACTGCAGGGCGCGCAGGGGCAGTTCCCGGTGGGAAAAGCCGATGGGGCGCTCCGTGGCGGTGGCCAGGGGCGCAAGCGCCTCCGAAAGCATCAGGTCCGACAGGGAACGCAGGACCCGCTCACCGCCGGAGATGTTCTCAAAGAGCGGGTCGTTGGCCAGACCGAGCGTCACCGCGCCGCGGGGACAGGCGGCGGGCGAGGCCTGACCGCCAAAGCGGCGGCAGAGCGCCGGCACCATTGCACCCAGGGCCAGGATGGGTATACCCGACTCCAGCAGGGCGGGGTCCAGGCGCTCCAGCGCATCCTCCGCGCCGTCCGGGGCGGAAATCACGATCCCCCGGGGCGCGTGCGACAAAATATCCTGCGCCGGGGTGTCCAGGGGCAGGGGAAGGCTGTAAATCTGACGGTAGCGAAGCGTGCGCGCAATCAGCGCAGACTGCCTGCGCCCTTGGCACAGGACCAGAATGGTATCCATCGAAGGGTCCTCCTCTGGAGGCGGCGGAAAACGCCTTCCGGCCGCCCGAAGACAAATTGGTGCTATTAGATTCTCCGTCTTTGGCAAAAAACCCTTCCGGCTTCGAGTCGTTTGGGGCCGGAAGCCCCGAAAGAAGGAAGTTTTACAAATATGTGCCCCTTCATTTGTGGCCTGCGGGGGTGGCGGGGGAAAACAGGGGTTGTAGAGTTGCGGGATTATTGGTATAATAAACGATGGTATACAGTCGATACGTATGCCGTCCGTGCCCAGCGCGGTCCGGCTGCCCATTGAGCGCTGACGGCTTCGCCCGGAAGCCGGTTTCCCCCAAACGGAACCAAGGATAAGGAGTGCGACATTTTGAGCGACTACTACCGCAACCACAATCAGTCCAACGATCCCTTCCAGCCGCCCCACGGCGGGGTAGAGGACGAGGCCTCCTGGGACATGTCCCCGGACGCTCCTGGGATGCCCGCGTGGCAGCAGCCCGGCATGATGGGCGGCGGTTTCCTGGAGGAGGACCCCGCGCCCTTCGGCGCGGAGATGCAGCACAGCGGCGTGCCGCTGTTTCAGGATGGAATGGATTTTCGCACGCAGGGCGACGACGCGCCGACCCGTGTCGCCAGGCCTATCGCGCAGCAGATGGTGAACAAGCGCACCACCGTGGGGCGCTCGGCCAGTCCCTATGAGCGGCCCGCCGCGCCTGCTCCGGCGCCCGCGCCGGCCGGGGAGGCGCCGCAGGAGGCGCCCGCGCCGCGCCGCCGCCGCAGCCGCGTGGCTGAGCGTGCGCAGGAGGCGTCTGTGGAAGCACCGCAATATGATCCGTTTGAGGCGGGCGACAGCGAGGCGCCCCCGGCACCCCGTGCGCCGCGCCGCGCCGCCGTGCCCGGCGGCCGCTATACCGGCGCCCGCACGGCGGTGCCCGAGGGCGCGCGCTCGCGCGCCGCGGCGGCCCGCGACGGCGAGGCCCCGGACAGAGACCCCTCCGCCCAAAGGCCGGTGCAGCCTGCCCGGCGTCCCGCACAGCCGCAGGAGCGCCGTGCCATGCCCCAGCAGCCCGGCCAGCGCCCCCCTCAGCGCCCCGCGTCCCGACAGCCCGGCCAGCGCCCCCCTCAGCCCCGGCAACCCATGCCGCCAAAGGGGCCGCGCGCCATGCAGCAGCCGGCGGCAGCGGGCCAGCGCATGGCTCAGGCCGAGCTGGACGGAGCCGCCCTGCCGCGCCGTCAGGCCATGCCCGGACAGCAGCCTGCGCGCTCCGTGGACGAGGCGTTCCGCCGTCCGACGGCTTCGGTGGACAGGCCCCGGTACGACTTTGAGGACGACGGGCAGTATGTGCCCGAGGAGGAGCAGCCCCGTCGCCGCGGCGGTGTGCTGATGCCCATCGTGATCGCCCTTGTGGTGGTGGGCGCGCTTTTGTGCGGCATCTGTCTGCCCGACTGGGAGGGCATGGGCGGAGGCGTGGGCGGCGTGCTCGCGCCGGTCAAGTCCACGCTCGTGGGCGCCTTTACCAGCGTCAAAAACATGATTATCCCCGAGGAAGACCCCATCAAGAGCTTCAGCGCCGCGGCGGCCGACAGCACCGCGCCCACGCAGGTGATTTTCGCGGTTCAGACCGCGAAGTCCGTCACCGGCCTTCGCATCGTGGATGATCTGGGCAACACCGTCTATGACGGCGTCTATTCCACCGACAAGGAAGCCAGCGGCGAGGTGATCTCCAACAGCAATGTCCTGCTCTGGAAGCCGACCTGTACCATCGAAGAGGAATATGCGGGCGGCTTCATGGCCTATGCCCGCAAGCAGGACGGGGTGGAGAGCGAGGGCTTCCCGGTGGCCGCGCCGGTAAGCATCGCCGCGCCGCGCGTGGTGGCCGAGCCCATGCAGGGCTTCACGTGCGATACGTCCGTTTCCGCCGTGCCATCTCAGCTGACCTTTACTTTGACCACCTCCACCGACGTGACCGCCGTGCGCGTGGTGGACAGCTACAATACCCCCGTGGCCAGCATGTATCTGACCGATCCGCAGAGCGAGAATGCGAGCGTGACCGAAAGCGGCGAGCAGCGCATCTGGACGCTGGCTGCGACGGTGGAAAGCGCCTATTCGGGCGCCTATGACGCGCAGTATCAGATGGACGGAGAGCTCAACTTCACGCCCTCGGGTATGGGTGTGGAGGTGCGTCTGGGCAGCGAACCAGAGACGGAGGACGAGGAGGAGGCCGAGCCCACGCCCAGCCCCACGCCGTCGCCGACCCCCAGCCCCAGCCCGACGCCGTCGCCGACTCCCAGCCCCACGCCCGTGCCCACCACCTCGCCCCTGCCGGATCTGAGCGCCGAGGCGGACCCGGTGGCGCTGCCGGACGAAATTGGCCTGAAGGCGACGCTCTATAGCGGCAGCAAGACCATGACCGAGTTCACCCGCGAGCGGCCGATCAACATGCTCAACGCCTTTACCACCACGGTGGGCGGCAGCGACTATGCGGGCTGGCGGCAGGCGGGCGTGCTCACCTTCCGCAGCGGGCCCCTGCGTCAGAACGCGGCCTATGGCACCGTGGACGTGCAGTCCTCCAAGCTCAGCATCGTCTGGAGCCAGCCCGTGGGCTCGATGAAGACCAACGAAACCACCGTCTACGGCGTGACGGCCCCCGGCCAGCCCGTCATCGTCAAGTGGCCCACGGAGCTGCGCCAGCGCATGGGCATCAAGGACGAGATGAAGGACGTCACCGCCCTCAAGGAAGTCATCGTCGCCGGCCAGGACGGTTACATCTACTTCTATAATCTTCTCACCGGCGAGGCCACGCGCGATCCCTACGAGCTGGGAGCGCCCAGCCGCAGCGGCCTGTCCGTGGCCACCAACGGCACGCCCATCCTCGCCGTGGGCCAGTACAACAGCCGTCTGGCCAACAAGACGGTCAAGAACGGCTACCATATCCTCAACCTGCTCACCAACGAGGAGATGCGCCTCATCGCCGGCGACGGCAAGGAAAAGAGCAGCAACTACACGGGCTTTACCGGCTCGGCGCTCTTTGACAGCAACACCGGCACCATGATCGTCGGCGGTCAGAACGGCGTGCTCTACACCGCCGAATTCGGCGCGGTCAAGGACACCTACAACTACCAGAGCAACGAGGTCAGCCTCTCCGAGACCATTCAGGCCTACAAGACCATGGCCAAGGGGCAGGACCGCACCGACACCAACATCAACGCCAGCGTGGCCGTGTACAACAACTACGCCTACTACGGCGACATCTATGGCATCCTGCAATGCGTGGATCTCAACACCCTCACCCCGGTCTGGGCGGTGGACACCGGCGACAGCATCGAATCCACGCCCGCGCTGGATGTTGAGGAGGGCGATGTGGTTGCGATTTACACCGCCAACAACATCCTCAACGGCGGCAAGAACGGCGTATGCACCATCCGCCGCCTCGACGCCCTTACCGGCGCGCAGGTCTGGGCCTATGAGGTGCCCGATCTGGCCTATGCCAGCAAGCGCGACATCGGCGTGTTCGCAAGCCCCGTCGTCGGGCAGGGCGCCATCCGCGATCTGGTGATCTTCACCGCCACCAACGATGAGGCGGGCGCGAAGGTGATCGCGCTGAACAAGGCCGACGGCACCGTCGTCTGGCAGACCGCGCTGGAGAGCGCGGCGCTGTCCAGCCCCGTGGCCATCTACAATGAGGATGGCGACGCCTGGCTGATTCAGGCCGAGAGCAACGGAAAGATTCATCTCATGAACGCATCCGACG
>CALVKX010000093.1 GCA_944333375.1 uncultured Eubacteriales bacterium | reverse complement strand
CAGATAGGTGCCGAGCAGGTCCTCGCCCTTTGGGGCGGCTGCGACGGAGGGGGCTTTCTGAGGATGAATGGCGCTGAGCAGGGTATCGTCCCGCGCAAGCAGGCCGCGCGCCACCTCCTGCTTGGGATGGCGGCTCTGCACGGGCAGGAGCACGCGCAGGGGGTGTCCGTCCTGCAGGCGGCCAAGGGCCAGGGAGCACAGGCGGGTGAGCTGGTCGTCGCTGAAAATCCTGAGAAGCTGTCCGCCGTTTCCCGCGATGCAAAGCGTCATCTGCCGGGAGAGCAGGGGCGAGAGCGAGCCGTCCTCATACGCGTTGGCCAACATTTCGCCGCAGAGGAAGAACAGGTAGCCGATCTCAAACAAAAGCAGGCTCTCCAGATGGGAAA
Organism: uncultured Eubacteriales bacterium; assembly: GCA_944333375.1. Next base: position 7,283 of record CALVKX010000093.1, on the reverse strand, counting down.
TATAGCCTAGGGATCTGGCGGCGACCATGGCGTCACGGATATCCCCGGCATAAGAGGCAAACAGATCGTCCAACAGAAGCATGCATTTGCGCCGGCCGTGCGCCGTGGAGGCCTCGGCCGCAAATGCGTCGGTCACCGCCAGGACGGCGTCCTGCAACGCTTTGGAGCCGGCGCCGAGGTCCTGTTTGAGATCCTGCGCATGCCACTGGGAGAGCGAATCAAAGAGCATCTCCCGGCAGCCCAGCAGAAGGGAATGGGAGACGGCGGCATGGCTCTCCCCGCCCAGCCACAGGCTCAGGTCCGCCGTGCTGCCGCCGATATCGAGCGTGAGATAGCCGCCGCGCGAGCTGACCTCGCTGCGGGAGAGGAAGTACAGGCCGTCCGCCTGGTTTTCCGAGGCATAGCACACGGCGGGACAGTCGGGCGTCAGGGGCAGGCCACACTCGCCGGCAACTTCATGGGCCAGGGCGCGCACCATCTCCAGATAGGCCTCCTGCCGGCCCAGGGGCATGGCGTTCGGCATGGAAACGCGCCAGGAGACCGAGGACGAGCCTCCCAGCCGGGCGCAGAGCGACGCCTGCAGCATGACCTGCTTGAGAAAGAGGCGAAGGCAGCGCAGGGCATAGTCCTCGGCGCTCCATTTCAGGTCGTAGTAGAGCGCGGAGGCGCTCTTTTTCAGCAGGTCCGCCAGCGCGCCGCGGTAGTAGATATGCCCGTCGCAAAGGACCTCGCGCCACAGCTCGGGACGGTCGGAAAACAGGTCCATCAGGCTGTAACAGGAGGCGTGTTCGGGCAGGTGGACGGGAAGAAACTCGTCCCGCAGCCGCCCGCCGTCGCCGGGCAGGGGAGAGAGCAGGGCGCAGTGAAGGGATTGCGGCAGGGCGGCCGGCTGGACGCGGCTGTCCTGGCGGAGCATGACGGTGGTGGAAATGCTGCCGAAGTCCACCGACACGGTGGCCGGCGGCTCATGACGGATGAGGCGGCGGGGGATGTCGTTGAACAACGCGCCCAGGGAGAGCGCGCCGCGACTGAGGACCACGAAGGCTGGGAAGCGCTCCACGCAGACGTTCTGCCACGCGTGGCCCTCCCCCTGGCGGCGTTCGCCCTGCCGCCAGCCGTCCTGCCCCAGCGCCCATATGCCGATGTCCTGGGGACGGTGCGCGTGGACGAAATAGCGCTGCCAGGCATCGGGGGCCAGGCGGACATTGGGCCAGACCACGACATAAGGGGCCTGGGCCGCGGGGATGACCAGCGCCGTCCCAGACTGCGCAGAGGAACCTAGGATATATATACGCCGGAGCGTAACCGAGTTTTCGCTCTCCTGCTCGCCGCGTCGCGCCCGGCGGACAATGCGAAAGGAGGCCTCGACGGCGGTCCCGTCCGCGGAGGGAACAAAGCGCAGGCTCTCCCCGTCCAGCCGCGGCGCGGCGGCCTCATCCGCCTGCGCCCCGTCCATGAGCTGGCGGCAAAGCGCGGCTGAGAGCGGAGGCAGGGCATAGCAGGTCCGCACCCCCAGCGTCACGCGGCAGCAGCCGTTGAGGGCCTCCGTGGCAAAGGGCGGCTGGCCGTCAATGAGCAGGAGAATATCGGAAAACGGCGCGCGGACCGCCGCGCCGTCCGTCAGGCTCAGCGCCTCGGAAAGCAGGGAACAAAGCGCCTCCGAACGACTCTTTAGGGGGTAGGTCAGCTCGAGCGTCACGCCGGGGGCGGCGGGGATCCGCGCCAGCTCCTCCGCCCAGGAGGCGAGCAGGTCCGGCATGCGGCTCCACAGGCCGGGGCGCCCCACCGTGCTTGCGGCGAGCGATTTCAGCGTTTCCACGGCCCGCTGGCGCCAGGTGGCGTCGTGTTCCTTCAGAAGCGCAATCTCCTGAGACAGCCGCGCCATCGCCGCTTCCTCGCCGGGCGCGCGGGCGGGCTCCAGCAGGCAGAAGGAGGACTGGCAGGCAAAGACGACCGATTCCAGCGTCCAGAGGGTGAGGGCGGCGTCGCCTGTGGGTGTCTCTGGCCCCAGCAGCACGCGCAGCAGGGGGTTGGAGGAGGGATCGACCTGACCGGGGTGAAGCGTTTCCTTTTGAACCGGCGCTGCCTTTTCCTCAAGGCAGTATACCGCCAGCAGGCGCACAAGAAGGTCATTTAGCGCCGTGGCGTCGCCCTCCTCCAGCCGTGCACGCCATGCGCCGCGAGCCTGCGCAAGATCGCCGGCAAAGGAGCGCAGCGCGCCGCAGAGGGAGGCCTCGGGATCATAGAGGGGGCTTTGCAGCGAGGATTGCTCGTTGAGCTGGCACAGGAGCTGGAGCCGGGCGGCGAGAAAGGCCGCGTCTCGCGCTGTGATGCTCGGACAGGGATCGGTGAATCGGCGCGCGGCCCGGTCATACCAGGTGACGGCCGGCGGCAGAAGGGCGCTCAGATCGCCCGGGGCGGCGGCGGGGACGATGGCCATGGCGCGGGAGAGCAAAGCAAGCGGCCGGACGGGCGCGGGGTCCTTCGCGGCGCGAAGGGTATAGACCCATAGCCCGTCGTCGGCCCGTGTGGGCGAAAGCGCGGAGCTGACGGAAGCGCAGAAGGCCGTTTCATTGTCCGGGAGGCGAACGAGCTCCAAAATGGGCCAGGTATCGTTCCTGGGCCAGGTGTCCCACAGAAGCAGCACCGCCAGCACGCCCCGGTAGTCCAGCAGGGTCTGATGGGCAAGCGCGCGCTCCGGCGTCAGGCGAAGCAGGCGGCGGAGCTGCTGCTCGGCGCACAGGACGTCGGGGATGGAATAGCTCACGTCGTTTCCGGGCGTCTTTAGAAAGCGCGCCAGGCTTTCCAGCCACTCGCGCGGGCGGCGGTTATGGTCGCACACGATGCCGGGGGCGGTGTGATACCCCGCGTGAAACCCTTCCTCCATCGGCGGCAGAAAGGTCAGATAGGTTGTTTGGCGGTCCTGATCGCCGGGCACGGCGCATCGCTCCTTTCTCCTCAGCCATCCTCCATCACCGCGGTCAGCAGCACGCTTAAAAAGGCGGCCAGCGCGTCATCCGGGCTGTCCGCGCGCGCGCCCGCGCCCAGCCCGCTGATGACCCGGGCCATGTCGCGCCGGTCGGCCGCGGGGCCCGACACCAGCCGGGCCAGGCCCTGCTGCGCCTGCCGGCAGGCTGCCTCGTCCCTGCCCTGGGATGCGAGGAAGGCATGCAGCGCCTCCAGCGTCGCCGCGTGGGCCAGGGCGTTTTCGGGCAGACCGTCCGGGGCGCCGTCCGCTCCCCGCAGGGCGGGCGGGAGCGTGAGCACGACCTGGTAGACCCAGTTGAGATAGAAGGCGAAAAAGCCATACAGGGCGTCCAGACGCCTCCCCAGCCGCTCGCGTGCGGAGAGCGGAGCATGCGCCGCGCGGTGGAAGAAGGCGGCGCAGTAGCTCACGCGGCCCAGCGAACGGCGCCCCTGGCGCAGGTAGGCGGCAAGCGTGGGATAACATTCGGTGACAAAGACGGCGCCGGCTTTGAGCAAAGCGCCGTAGCGGGCGTGATAGAGCGCGCCGTCACTGTCAAAGCTGTCCCAGCCAAAGCGGGGGGTATGGCATTGATAGTAATAGCAGTCGATGTTATGGCTGTCCGCGCCGCGAAAGCCCGTGGCGAAGAAACGCGCCGCGCAGCGCGCCGCCAGCCATTCCAGCATATGCGCGTCGTTTTGCTGGCGCTGGGAGCCAGTGGCGTAGAGCCGGGCCGTGCCGAAGTGCTCGGGCGAGAGCCCCAGAAGGTAGACCGCGTCAAAGATGCCCTCGGCATCCTCCGGCCCGTTGCGCACCATGCCCGCCATGCCGTAGTATTGCAGCGCCGTGCGGGCCTTGTCGAGGAACTCGCCGCTGGAGACGGTGATCCCCGAGCCGGCGTCCGCGCCGGGGAGCGGCACATGGTAATAGGGGAGCAGCAGGACGGAGCCCATCACGAAGCGCTCCGTGTCCCCGGCAAACCGGCGGCGCAGATATTTGCTCAGCGCGGGGATGCCGCTGGCGCCGGTGCCGCCGAAGATGCTCCCGCCCAGGAGCACCTGCACCGTCTCGCCCCGGTCCAGGTCGGAGCGCATGCGGTCCGTCATGGCGTTGAACTCGTCGGGCAGACCCTGCGCGCGGGCTTCCTCCAGGCCGCCCAGCAGCTCGGAAAAGAACAGCACGCCCAGGTCGGGATGCCCCCGGAAGCCCTCGCTGTATTCCAGGGCCGCCTCGGCGGGCGTAAACAGCGTGCGGGCCAGCAGGCGGTCGGCCTCATGGTTTCGGGTCATCTCCCGGACGGAGGAGGCGCGGAGGCTGAGGTTCATGCTCCAGCGCTCCATGCGCAGCCGCGTATGAAAGCAGGGATGGGAAGGGGAGGCGGGGCCGAAGCTGGCCCGGGCCTCCTCGTAGGCTTCGGCGGCGCGCTTGGCGCGGGTGGTGTTGCCACAGGAGGCATCCACGTCCACTGAAAGCAGGTCCAGAACGGGGAGCGGCGCCCCGTCGGCGGCGGAAAAAGCGTCCGCGCAGGCGGCGTAAACGACGGCCTCCAGCACCTTGCTGCCCGTGCCGCCCACCGCGATCACATACCGGCCCATACAGGGTCCTCCCTTCGTTTACAGACGCCTGAAAAAGGCGTGTCTGCCGCTGATGACAGGCGGCGCGGCCAGCCGCGACACGGCGGCGGCGGCCAGGACGTTGAGCGGATAGCAGCCCCAGTAGGCCAGCGCGTCCCAGAGGTTGCGGCCCGGAATCGAGCGCATGCCCGAAAACCAGACCAGGGCGGCGAAGGCGACATTCAGCGCGCACAGCGCCAGCAGCATCAGCCGGTAGGCGCGGATGGCGCGCCGCGTGGCGCGTGCGGGCTGGATGGCGCAGGTTCGCCGCGCGCGCCAGAGAAGCTGGACCGTCAGCGTCAGAAGCCAGGCCGCCAGCGCGCAGGCGGTCAGGAGAAGGAACCAGCTTGCCTCACGGGCCTCCAGGGCCGCGCGCAGGGAGGCGGAGGAAGCGGAGGCGGGCTCGCACGACCGGGCCAGCGCGTCCAGCCAGTCCACGGGGAACGCAAGGGCGTCCGCCAGAAGCCGCGCCGCGTTGGGCGCCGTGCCCGCCAGCTTGTAGGGGTAGATGAGCCGGAGGGCGGCGGCCTGCCACGCGAGGGGGAGAGAAAAAAACACCAGGTAGCACAGCAGGCATTTGAGCCGGTTGGAATAGCGAATGTGCAGGGAAGTCATGCTCAGCCGCCTCCTTCCGGCGTCCCCGCGGAGACGAACACGTCCAGCACGTAGCGGACGAGGGGAAAGGCCTCTCCTGCCGCTGCCGCGCGGTATTGCGAAATCAGCTCGCCGAGCCAGGGGGCACGCATCACCGGCGGAGCGTCGGGAATTTCCAGGCCGTGATAATCGCCTCCGGCCTCGGGCCCCCAGGCATGCTGGAGCCAGCGGGGGATGCTGGAACGGTCGCCGTCATACTGGCGGACCGCCTGGGTGAATTGCTCCCAGGCGGAGACGTCCTCATTGCTCGGGCGCGCGTCCAGTGCCCGGACCCAGGGAACCTCCTCCCATACCACCTGTGTGCCGGGAAGGTCCACGCTCAGCAGCACCCGGTAGCAACCCGGCGTGAGCGAAGCGGCGTCCACCGTCAACCGCAGGCTGGAGCCGTCCCCCTGCGCGGCGACGGAAGCGAGGGTGAAGGGAGAGGCCTTTTCTCCGCTCCGAAATGCCTCGTCCTGACGGGTAAAGACGTACTGCGTATCGCGAAGCGCGATGACCTGCCCTTCTTCTGCCTGCTCCGTGGTGGGCAGGGTATGGTCCAGCAGGAGCGCCGCTTCCACGCCGGCGTAGCCGGAGAGCGCGGTGAGGTCCGCGGCCGCCGTCCCGGAGACGGGCACGGAGACGGTCAGCGTGCTTTTCCCCTCCGCCGGGAGCACGACAGAGGGAAGGCCGCCGCTTTCGGAGACGTCAGCGGAGGCGGACAGGGACGCGCCGTCGCTGGCCTGCGTGGCGCAGACCCATTGCGGACGCTGGATGCGAACCGAGCTCCAGGCGAAGGAAAAAGACTGCTGGGTGACGGTCTGGCCGCCGGATGCGTAGGTCAGTTCGCCATCTTCGGGGCCACGCACGCCCTGCAGCGCCGGGGAGGATTCAAGCGAGGCGTTGAGGCGCCGGGTGTAGCGGTCCACCTGCCCGGGCGTTCCGATCACCAACATTAGAAGCGTTCGCGGCATGGGAAGCGCCGCGTCAGCGCGCTGCGTGTCGTTGTCATAGTTGAGCCGTCCCCAGATGAGCGGCTCGGCAAAATCCGCCGCGGCAAAGGAGGACATCTGCCCCATGTAGTCCAGCGTAAAGGCGTAGAGCTCCACGCAAAGCCCCGCCTCAAACACGCCCCGGCTTTTCAAAAGGGCCGTCACATGGTCCACGGCCGTGCCGTCCACCTCCACCGACGACAGGCGGCGCAGGGTGGCCGGGTCGCAGGTGATGACGGACAGGCGGGAGAGGTCTATATTTCCTAGGGCATACAGCAGCGGCGCGTCGTCATCTCCCGAGGCCACGTAGCCCTCCGTGTCGCGGCCCGCGATGGCCGCGATCTGCGCATCCAGGAGATCGGCCATGCGAGCGGCCAGAGACGGGTTTTCCAGCGCCCCGGCATCCAGGGCGCGGAGCTGGTTGAGCATGGGGGTTCCCAGGGAATAGAACGAGCCGTCCATGTCTTCGGCGGACATGCCGGAGAAGACGGAGGGCATGGGGTCGATGGCATAGGTGAGAAGGTCCCTTGTGACGCTGCGAAGCGTCTGCGCGTCCGTGCCGGCCAGAAGGGAGAGGCTGTCCTCCCCAAGGCGCTCGTTTCCCACGCGCAGCACCCGGACCCGCGAGCCCTCGGCGGCGGACAGCAGGCAGCGCAGCACGCCTTCGTACATGCCCACCTGCGAGCCGAAACGGTAGTGGAAGCCGCCTTCGCGGTACTTGCGGCTGGAATGTGGATAAAGGGTGCCGCCGGTGGTATTGATGCCGCCCATGAGCTGGGAGGCGTCCAGCCACAGGTCCACCAGCTGGGCGTCCGTTTCCTCCTCCTGCGCCGGCACGGACGCGATCTCGTAGGCGGGCCAGTCCAGCAGGCGCAGGTCGGGCGCAGGGGAATCCGAGGCGGTGAGCGACTGCGGCAGGCTGCACGCGCTCAGCGCGAGCGCGGCGCATAGGGCGAGCGCCAGCATCAGCCGTCTGCCCATGCAAATCCCTCCTATTACAATCAATTTGGACAGGAAAGCCGGGCAGCCAGTCCGGCTTTCTCTCCATCTCGTGCCTAAGCTACAATAAGGGGAGCAACT
>CALVKX010000092.1 GCA_944333375.1 uncultured Eubacteriales bacterium | reverse complement strand
CAGCTTGTCAAAGCGGCGCCGTTTCCGATCCGGATGATCCAGACAGACAACGGTGCGGAGTTTACCAACGCATTTCTACTGAGACTATCCCCTATGAACATTGGACGCGGATCCGCACCGAGAATGTGATTGAACGGTTGAACCGTGAAATCCGCCGCAGAGCCTGTGTGGTGGGGACGTTTCCTGACGGAAACTCTGCCCTGATGCTGGTCTGTGCCCGACTACGCCATGTGGCTGGCACCCAGTGGGGCAACAAGAAGTACATGAACATGAAGCACTTGGAGGCGGCTCTGGAAGACATCTCTATTGCTGGCCGACCTCATTCAGCCGGAGTCTGCAAACCGATTTTGCGCATAACTCTGGACCTGTTGACAAAGACGAAATATGGGCTGAGAAATCACATTCTCGGCCCATATTTTATCCATAAGCATCGCAGAAAAGATGGCTTTAACCATCCTTTTTAGGTTTAATGCCATGGCAGACAGGAGACATTGGGTAAATCCCAAATTCTGTGTAAACTCCAAATGGGGTGCAGATAGAGCAAAATTAGTTCAGGGCGGCAGGCGGGTGAATCCCGGCTGCCGTCTTGACAACAACATAACGCCGGTGGGAGCGGATGTCAAGGGCGGCGAAGCCGTTCATCTTGCCCTTGACATCCGGTCACAGCGGTGTTATTCGGGCATGCGCTCGGCAAAGTAGATCGCCATCTGGGCGTGAATCAGGCTCCAATCCTGCCGTCGTCCTGTCCATTTTTTCGTAATGTCCATCATGGCCAGATACAGCATTTTCAGCAGGTGTCAACAGTGGGAAACACCGATTTGGCCTTGGTCACCTTGCTCAGCTGGCGGTTGAAACCCTCCATGGCGTTGGTGGTGTAGATCAGCCTGCGTACCTCCTGGGGATACTTGAAGCAGGTGCTGAGATTGGCCCAGCCTGCCCGCCAGGGCTGGGCGATTTTCGGGTATTTCTTGTCCCAGCGCTCCCCAAAGGTGTCCGGTGCATTCAGGGCGGCCTGCTCATCTACGGCGACATACACCGCCTTCAGATCGGCCATATACTGAAAAAGAAGTACTATATATGCGAGAGAAAAAGCAAAAAGGAAGTGTAAGTCATGTTTAACGGCTTTCCTAAAGAAAATGTCATTTTACATAAACTGAATGGTAAGGTAATTTCTGATATAAAGGCCATTGTTGAACCGAAGCAGTTTTTCATAGAGGACTCGTCTTTAAATATTGAAGAAGGCGATTTTTTCGAACGCATTTTACCAAATGGCTCTCATGAATATTACCGCGTTGAGGAACGTGGCTTTTACACCGGAATGGGAGGGATAAAATCACATTATCAAACTTCGGTAAGCAAAATCAATAAAAGCGAAATGGACGAGCAGTTGATGTCATCTATAGCTTCAGATGATACTTTCATCCAGTCAAAAGTATTCATTTCACATTCCAGTAAAGATAAAGAATATGTGGAAGCATTAACCGGATTGCTTGAGGATATTGGGCTTCCGGAAAGTTCTATTGTGTGTACATCAGTTCCTGGATAAAAGAATTTGAAAACTGAAATCTCCGTATTTGGAGCGATTTCGGCGTTACCCCATCCGTGATTTCAAGGTTTCCCTTTTTATTTCCCCATATTGTATCGACCTCAGTGGGATTAGCCACATGTCCGCCGGTTTTCGGAAGAAAGCCGGCGGACTTTTTTTATATAAATATCCCCGGGAGAACCCGGGGACATCGGCCTCTTTGCAAATCGGCCTTATGTTCTGTTTTTGTGGTCCTCCTCGACTTGCTTTTTCCAGCCACTTTTCAGCGGCGCGCAGGCCCGGATAGCGCTGACCGCGCTGCCGACCGCGTCATAGGTAAGCCGCGTTCCCTGTCTGTCGCCGCAGTAATTGGCGGCGCGGTCGGCGTCGATGCCGAAGCTGCCGGCCGTCTTGACGGCGTCGATGTTCGCGCCCAGAAACAGGAATTCCCACCCGTGCCCGTCCTTCTGCCGCTTAATCATCTCCCTGACCCGATCGATGGAATAGGTTCGGCTCGCGTTTTCCATGCCGTCGGTGGTGATGACAAACAGCGTATGCTCGGGAATGTCCTCGGGCCGCGCGTATTTATGCACATTGCGGATGTGGTGAACCGCGCCGCCAATGGCATCCAGAAGCGCCGTGCATCCGCTTGGCCTGTATTGCCGCTCCGTCAGCGGCGGAATTTGATCGAGCGATACCCGGTCATGGATGACTACGCTTGCGTTGTTGAACAGGACGGTGGAGACAAGCGCCTCCCCCGGCTCCTTTTTCTGCCGGCCGATCATGGCGTTGAAGCCGCCGATGGTATCTCCCGCCAGGTCAAACATGGAGCCGCTCTGATCCAGAATGAAAACCAGTTCCGTCAAGCCCTTTTTCATGCTCTTACCTCCCCGTTTTGTTTTACGGGGACAGTATAGCAGGCTGCATCGCGGCTGTGGTCGCCTGACGGGCGACAAATGCGGCTTTTCTGCGGAGCATGTCAGCAGCCCAGCGGCTGCAGGTCCAGATCAAAGAGGACCTCGTTGAGCTCAAAAATGTTATAATTTCTGTTCATGATGAAATATTCCACCACGATATCGGCCTTGCTGCTGTGAGAGAGGGCAAAGCCAGCCTTCATCATCAGCTCCCGCGTTTCCTCAAGAGGAAGCTCCAGTGCGATGGCAAAGGCCATCACCGTCTGTTTGCCCGGCTTGTAATCCGGGTTGGTCTTGATCTTATGAAACAGCCGCCGGTCGATGTTGGCCCGCTTGTAGCAGTCGGCGTCCGTGATCCGCTTTTCATCAATCTTGCGTATGAGCATCTGCGAAAAGCTCTCGTCAATTTCCTCCAGCCTTTTTTCCAGCCCGATCGGCGCTGCCGTCGGAGGGCATGCATAGCATTTTTGCTCCGATGCGATGTCCCTGCGGGAGGATTGGGCGTCCGGCCTGCATCTGATCCTGCGCAGCAGCCGGGGGCCAGCGTTGGCCTGTTGGCAGTCGGCGGCGTCTGCGCATTGCTGCTCCCCATCCCTAACCGGCCGCGCCGTGGGCTTTCCTTCCGTCTCCGGGGGCAGTGCCGCCGGAGGTGAGGGACAGGGTTCCTGCTCCGGCAGATAGTTGGCACGGAAGATCCGGCGTGCCTCTTCCCTGGCAAGGTCCAGGTGCGTATCGACATACACGTCATCGATGTATGCGGTTACCTGACCAAACAGCTTCCCGCCAACCATAAGCGCGTCCTTGGAAAAGACGACAAGGTAGACCGTCATGTCGTTTTCCATCAAAAACTGCACGATGGTTTCAACGGCCACCTGCATCGCCTGTGGCTTGGGATAGCCATAGGCGCCCGTGGAAATCAGCGGAAAGGCGATGGTTTCGCAGCCATGTTGCCGGGCCAGCTCCAGCGAGCGGCGATAGCAGGAGGCAAGCAGGGCCCGTTCCCCGTGCTCTCCGCCCTGCCAGACGGGGCCTACCGTATGAATGACATACCGGCACGGCAATTCGTATCCTGCGGTCAGCTTCGCCTCCCCCACAGCGCATCCGCCGAGGGTCCTGCACGCCGCCGTCAGCCCAGGCCCCGCGGCGCGGTGGATCGCCCCGTCCACGCCGCCCCCTCCAAGCAGCGATGAATTGGCAGCGTTGACGATAGCGTCCACCTGCATCCTGGTGATATCGTTTCTGACCATCTGAAGCGGCATGCGTTTCCCCTTCTTTCGCTTAACGCAAATCAAATCCGGCCCGGCGGCGCTCTCTTTGCGCACCGCCAGTGAGTTTTCTTTTCTGCATGATGCCTTCCGTTTCCTGCTCGGCTTCATAAGCCGCCCTGCGCAGAGCCTCTTTTCATGTAAAAAAAACGGCGGCCGCATGAAGCGGCTGCCGGGAAGCCAGGCTTGTCAGGCAAATACCGGGCGGTCATTTCCGTCGTACGAAACGGGCCAGACATAGGTGTTGCGGTTGGGATCGCCCAGGGGAGAGCCACGGAAGCCCGGATAGGGACGGGCGTGGAACACCAGAAGGTCGCGTCCCTGCGCGTCCCGCGTAAAGCTGTTATGGCCGGGGCCATAGATTTGATGCGCCTCATCGGTTGTCATCACCGGCCGCGGGCTCTTTTTCCAGCTCGCGGGGTCCAGCAGGTCTGTCCCCTCCTGCGCCTCCAGCATGCCCATGGCATAGCGCTCATCGGTAGCGCTGCCGGAATAGGTCAGGTAGAGCCTGCCGTGATGGCGCAGCACCGACGGGCCCTCATTGACCAAAAAGCCCTGACATTCCCAGTCATATTCGGGCCTTGAGAGCAGCACGCCGGGCAGCTCCAGCTCCGTCGCCGACCGCATGCGCGCAATATAGAGGTTGCTGTTGCCGGGGATGGCGTAGTCGCGCTGGGCCCATACAAAGTAGCGCTGGCCCCCGGAAGAGAAGCTCGTCGCGTCCAGCGAAAAGCTCTCCATCCCCGTCTGAATCTGCCCACATTCCTCAAAGCGCCCCTCCATCGGGTTTTGGGCATCATTGGCAAGCGCGTAGATGCGGTGATCGAAGACCCCGTGCTCGTCCGGCTCGGCCTGGGCGGCCGCAAAATAGATCATCCATTTCCCGTCGATGCGGTGAAGCTCCGGGGCCCAGATGTAGCGGCTCATGGGGCCGTCCTCATGGCGGCGCCAGACCACCTTTGGCCGCGCCGCGGCAAGCTCCTCTATGCTGCGGGCGCGCCGCAGCTCGATGAGATCAAAGGCCGGCACCGTTGCCGTGAAGTAGTAATACCCATCCTCGGAGAGCAGGATGCAGGGATCGGCACGCTGGAGAATCAAAGGCGGATCGTATCGGTTCATCGCGTTTCCCTTTCTCTAGTCCAGGCGGAGACGCCCGCCCGGCGCAAAGCTTCGCAGGCCGCGAAGAAAGCTCTTCGCGGCCTGCCAGTTAGGATCAGTCCTTGTAGTTGTCCAGGCCGGTGCCGGTATAGGGCACATATTCCTGAGCGCCGCGGGTCTCGGTCGCGGCACGCTCACCGGCGATCCTGCCAAAGACCAGCGCCTGCAGCAAGCCGTTGCCGGACATATAGTCCGCACCGGCGCGGGTGGAGAAGCCCTCGGTCACGCCGCCGGCCGCATAGAGGCCCTGGATCACCTCGTTGTCCTCGGTCAGCACATGAGCCGCCACGTCCGTCACCAGGCCGCCCTGGGTATGGCGCAGGTCGGCAGTCATATAGATGGCGTAGAAGGGAGCCTCGAACGATTCGGGAAGAAGCGTGCGGTTGAACTTGTCCTCGCCCTTCTCGATGCCCTCGCGGTATTCCTCCACGACCTTCTCCAGCTTCTCGGCATCCAGGCCGGTCTTTTCCGCCAGCTCGGCGACGGTATCGGCCTTGATGAGCAGGCCCTTCTCCTCGTAGGCGCTCAGGTCTGTCTGCTGGGCGTTGGCCTCGTCAAAGATCAGATACACATGATGCTCGGGCTGGGCGATCACGTGAGGCGCAATCTGGGAATAGCCGTTGTGCTCGTCGCAGAAGCGCTCGGTGTTGAGGTTGACCATGATGCCGCCGCGGTCGGCAAGCCCCTGGTCCATGGCGCCCACGCCCTCACAGTAGAAGCCGTAGCCCTGATAGGCGTGCATGTTCTCAACCGCAGCGCCCAGCTCCATGCCCCAGAGGATGCCCTCGCCAGTGGCGCCCGGGGCGACCATGGGATAGGCGTCCACGATCTCAGGGATGTACTTCTCAAGCATTTCCTTGTTGGCCGCAAAGCCGCTGGTCGCAAGGACCACATTGTCGGCGTAAATCACCATCTCGCCGTCCTTGCCCTCGGCCGTCGCGCCGATAACCTCGTTGGCCTGATTGGTAATGAGGCCTGTTCCGGTGGTCTCGAGCATGACCGTCACATTCTCAAGGCTGTTGAGGTGGTCAATCATCTTGGACGTCATGCCGGCGCCGTTGCCCTCAGCGTTGAGCATGCGGTATTCAGTCTGACCATAGTAGAGAGAATCCATCAGCGTCCAGACCACGCCCATGCTCTCCAGCCATTCGGCTACGGGCGTCGCGTTTTCGGCGACCGTGTACACAAGCTCCTGACGGGCGCTGTAATTGGAGGGGCGCAGGATATCGCGGGCGAGCGCCTCAACGCTGTCCTCAATGCCTTTTTCCTCCTGCTGTTTGCTGTTGGCCGCCGGGATCTTGCCGCCGGAGATGATCGTCGCACCGCCCAGATAGCCCAGCTTCTCAATCAGCAGGACATCCGCGCCTTCCTCGGCGGCCGCGATCGCCGCAGAGATACCGGCCCCGCCGCCGCCAATGACCAGCACCTGCGTCTGCAGCACAGACGTCTGGGCGGCCTCAGCGAAGGCACCCGCGCTCACGGAGAGCAAAAGCGTCAGGCTCAAGAGAACGGACAATAACCTTTTCATCAAGCATACCTCCCATAATACGATTGTTCTTGCAGGGTTAAGCCACAAGCTATGATATTAACTTGTCAATCGCTTGTCAATGGTCATTTATACCCTATTTTTATATTGGAATTAGGTAGTTCTTTCATACCAAAAGCCCCGCACAGCGGGATTGCTGTGCGGGGCTTGAAGATTTTGGTTTACTCGGCAAACGCCTGGATCAGCGCGGTGGCAATCGCCTGGCAGTCGATGGTTGCGCCGGCGATGACGTCCACATCGGTGCTCTGGCTGTCGATCACAGCGCCGACATACTCGGCCAGCTGCTCGTCGGTGATGAGCATCTCGGAGCGGCCCTCGCCGATGGTGATGCCGGTCAGCTTGCCGCCCTCAACGGTCATCTTGACCTCGATCTTGTCGTGGAGGCCGTCCACCACGGCGGTGTACTCGCCGTCGGCGGCGTCAGCCCACGCGGGACCGGTCTTTTCTTCCTTCACGACTTCCTTGACCTCGCTCTCGCCGCCGAAAGCGGTCTGCGCAGCGGCACGGCCAGAGAGCATGGCCTCGGAGAGGAACACGCCGTTCTGGTAGAGGTTGGACACGTAGCTGCCCAGCTCGCCAGCCTCATAGAGGCCGGGGATGGGGTTCTCGTTCCAGTCCAGCACGCGGCCGTCGGTGTCGCGCTTGGCGCCGCCGGTGGTGGCCACGAGGGTGGGGGTCAGCGCCACGGCGTAGAAGGGCGCCTTCTCGATGGGAGCCATGGTTTCAGGATCGCGGCCGAAGTCCTCGTCCACGCCCTTTTCGCACATCTCGTTATAGCGATCGATGGCAGCCTGCAATTCGACGGGGTCGCGGCCGATCTTCTCCGCCAGCTCCTCGATGGTGTCGGCCTTGATGATCCAGCCCTTTTCGATTTCGGCCAGGTTGTCATTGGACCAGGTGTAGCCCTCGGTGGTGGTGGGCCAGCTCAGCCACTGGCTGGCGATGGAGCCGGCCTCGCGGGTGGATTCGTCGAAGATCAGGTGCACGGGCAGGGCGCGCTCGTGGGGCAGGTCGACATAGCGGCCATACTCCATGTACTTCATGTGCTGGCGGTGATAGCCGTAGGACTCGTTGTAGAAGCGGGTGTTGTCGGAGGCAACCTCAATCCAGGAATTGCCGGGCATGTCGAAGTTGCGCATGAAGGTGGATTCGTACTCCGGCACCTTGATGCCCAGCCAGAAGCCGCCGGACTGGGTCTGGTTCTTCATGTGCCAGATCTTGGCGCCGGCTTCCATAAGCATCTTGATGCCGTCGCCGGTGTTGCCGGGGGTGCCGGCGGTGTAGACCTCGTCCATGCCGTGGAAGTCACGCTG
>CALVKX010000091.1 GCA_944333375.1 uncultured Eubacteriales bacterium | reverse complement strand
TGCTCGCCGAAGTTGCGCTCGGCCTCGCCGTAGGGCGGGCCATAGTTGTTGGCCAGGTCGAAATGCGTGATTCCATGGTCAAACGCCGTGCGAAGCAGCGCCTGCTGGTCCCTCAGGGGGGTGATGTCCCCGAAGTTGTGCCACAGGCCCAGGGAGATCAGGGGGAGCTTCAGGCCGCTAAGGCCGCAGCGCCGATAGGGCATGCGTTCATAGCGCGCCGGGTTGGGCTGATACATCCGGGACGCCTCCTGTGATTACATCCGCGAAGAGGCCTTTTCCATGGCCTTGCGGAATTCCTTGATGCGTTTGTTGATGGTCAGGAACGAGATCAGGTCCAAAATGCCCTCCGCCAGCAGGGACGCCCCCACAAACTGCGTCAGGACCGCCGCGATGAACACGGGTCGGCCGATGGCCAGCGCGCCCAGCAAAAAGGACAGCAGCGCGGCAACGAGCGCGCACCACCACAGACGGTCGCCGATGCGACGCAGGTCCGCAGCCATCTGCACCTTGCCAAAGCCGCCTACCAGCAGGGCCAGGCCCCAGAGGAAGGGGAGCACCTCGGCCAGGAAGAGGGGATTAAAGAGCAACAGCAGCGCAAGGCACAGCGCGACCAACCCGGCGGCAAGCTGCAGCCCCATCACACCGTCCAGAACGCTTCCGCGCAGATAGGAGGCGATGGAACGAACGCCCACCACGCACAGGATCACCGCCAGGGCGACGTTGGCGATTCCCAGCGCCAGGTCGGGAAGCAGGAGCAGCAGCAACCCACAAATCAGATAGAAGGCAATCGCGGTCCAGTAGGAGGAATTGCGGTTGAAGTCACGGGTGAAGATGGTCATCAATCAGGCCTTCCTTTCCAGAAAACAGTTGCCTTCAACGCGCGAAAAAGGCATAAATCGCCTCGATCACACGTGTGCAGTCGGCCTCCGAGAGCTCATAGAACATGGGCAGGCGCAAAAGGCGCTCGCTCAGGGCGGTGGTGTAGCGGTCCTCGCCGGCAAAACGGCCATATTTGAGGCCGGCGGTGGCGGAGTGCAGGGGAATATAGTGGAAGACGGCGCAGATATCGCGCTCGGCCAGGAAGGCGATGAGCTGGGAGCGCTCCTGGAGGCTGCGCAGCTTGATATAATACATGTGCGCGTTGTGGATGCAGCCCTCCGGCACCTTCATGCGCTCCAGAAGGCCGTTTCGCTCCAGCTCCTCAAGCCCCGCGTCATATTGCTCCCAGCGCGCCATGCGCACGGCGCTGATGTCGGCGCGGCGCTCGAGCTGCGCCAGCAGATAGGCGGCGTTGAGCTCGCTGGGCAGGAAGGAGGAGCCGATGTCCACCCAGGTATATTTGTCCACCTGCCCCCGGTAGAAGCGGCTGCGGTCCGTGCCCTTTTCACGGATGATCTCGGCGCGCTCCACCAGACGAGCGTCGTTGAGGATGACCGCGCCGCCCTCGCCCATGGAGTAGTTCTTGGTCTCGTGGAAGCTGAAGCAGCCCACGTCGCTCATGGAACCGGCCGGGCGGCCATGGTAGAAGGAACCCACGGCCTGCGCGGCATCCTCCACCAGCGCCAGCCCGTGCTCCCGCGCAATCGCGCCCAGCGCGTCCATGTCGCAGCATACGCCCGCGTAGTGCACCGGCACGATGGCGCGGGTGCGGGGGGTCAGGGCTGCGCGGACACATTCGGGGTCGAGGTTCATGGTGTCGGGTTCGACGTCCGCAAACACGATCTTTGCGCCGCGAAGGGCAAAGGCGTTGGCTGTGCTCACAAAGGTGAACGACGGCATGATGACCTCGTCACCGGGCTGGATATCCAGAAGAATGGCCGCCATCTCCAGCGCCGAGGTGCCGGAGGTGGTCAAAAGGGCCTTGGGCGCGCCGGTGAGGGCTTCCAGGGCCTCGTTGCAACGGCGGGTGAAGGGGCCGTCGCCGCAGATTTTGCGGCTTTGGATCACCTGCGCGACATATTCGGAACACTGCGGGACATACGGGGGAATGTTAAAGGGTAACAACGGTTTCGCCTCCCCTGAGTTGAAGTGCGTTCACAGCTTCCATTATAACACGGCGCGGCGCTTCTGTCATTGGACTTTTGCCCGAATATCGCCAAAACCGTCCAAAAACAGCGAAACGATGTCGATATCGCTCGTCTGGTAGAGCATGCGGCTGCCCACCACGTCCTCGACCTCGCTAACAACGGGGCGGCCCCCGTCGTACATCAGGTCCACCCCCGCCATCGTCAGCGGAGCGCCCGCGCGCTCAAAGCGACGCGCCACCTCCTGGGCGAGCGCGCGCTCCCCGGCCGTGAGCGCATGGAGGGCCACCTGGCCGCCGCGCTTGAAGTTGCTGACCACGCCGTGGGTGGCCGTTCGCATGACGCCGGCCAGGATGCGGCCGTGGACGACATAGACCCTCAGGTCGCGTCCGGCCCCGTCCACGACGCTCTGCTGGATGGCGGGCTGGTGCAGGATGGCGGAAACGGCCTCGCGCCATTCGCGCTCGTTGCCAACGAGGGCCACGCGGTCGCCGCCATGGCTGCAGGCGGGCTTGACGATCACGGGAAAGCGGGTGCCGGGCGGCGGCGCCGACGGGCGTGGGGGCAGGAAAATCGTGCGGGGCATGGGCAGGCCGCTGAGAAACTGGTGGGTCAGGCGCTTGTCGTTACAGATGGCGCACACGCGGGCGTTGTTGTACACGGGCACCCCCATGCGCTCGAAATGAAAGCTCAGCAGGCTGTCGCGCTGGCGGGAGAAGACCGCGCGCGGCCGAGCGGACACGCCGCCGCGCAGGCACAGGGGGACGCCGGAGGCATCCATCTCGAACGTCAGTTCCTCCGTGGTCACAGGCAGGATCTCAAGTCCGCGCGCCGCGCCGCGGCTTTGCATCAGCTCCACAAACCCCAGGTTTTTGGAAAGGTCCGCTTCGTCATACAAAAGCCATAGCGCATCCATCAGTGCTCCAGCCTCCGGGCGATATGCCGCATGATTTCCACCGCCATGTTGACCCCCGTACATTCCAGCGTGGTCTTGAAATGCGCGTTGGAGTTGACCTCGCACAAAAGCGGGCCGTCCCGGCCAAAGAGCACGTCCACGCCCGCGAAATCCAGCCCCAGCAGCTCCGTGGCCGCAACCGCCAGCTCCGCCTCGGCCCGGGTGGGGGAATAGGGGGCCATGGAGCCACCCCGGGTGAGGTTGCTGCGGAAGTCGCCGTCGGTGCTCTGGCGCAGCATGCAGGCCACCACGCGGCCGCCGACAACGTTGATGCGCGCGTCGCGGCCGTAGCTTTCGTGGATCAGCTCCTGAAAGAGCAGCGGCGTACCCGCCAGCGACCGCACCTTCTGGCAGAGCGCGTCCACGTCATGAAACAGGTATACCTGCTGGCCGAAGGAGCCGAAGCACTCCTTGAGCACCACGGGAAAGCCCAGCGCCCGCGCCGCCTCGGCGGCAAAGCCCGTCTGGGGATAGCCCACGGTGGAAAAGGTCTTGGGGGCGAGGATGGTGCGCGGCATGGGGATTCCCGCCTGCCGGAGCCTCAGCCAGGTCAGCGCCTTGTCGTCGCAGGCGAGGATCGCCGCGGCGCTGTTAAACACCCGCATACCCATCTGTTCCAGCTGCCAGGCAAGCTGCACGTCCTTGTCCCAGAACAGCACAAAGTCCAGCGCCTCCGGCGAGAAGGCGCCCGTGGAAACGTCGCAGCACAGCTCCGCGTTGGTGCGGATGTCCAGCTCCATCCCCTGCCCATGCGCGGCGGAGAGCAAAGTGTGATACAGGTCGTCAAACTTGGTGGTGCGCAGAAAGGCGTTGACCACCATTAATCCGTGCAGCATAGCCGGTTTCCCTCCTTCATTCCCCGCGGGCGCAAAGCATCGCGCCAAGCCCCTCCACAGCCTCGGCCAGGGCGGCCAGCACGTCGCCGAAGCGCTCTGCGGGGCTGTCCTCCATCAAAAGCGCGCTGTTGATCTCCAGCTGCATCGCCGCTGCGCCCGCCCGGGCGGCCGTGGCGGATACGGTGTGCGCCGCCGCAGCCGGGAAGGGATCGTCTAGCGTGATGGGCGAAAGCCCCCTGCGCGCAAACGCCTCCCGCACCAGGTCCGGCGCATCCGAAAGGCCGTGCAGATGCCGTCCCCATCCCGTGCCGATGCACAGGGCCATGGGGCGGTCCGGCCTGAGCTGGTGCAGGTCCAGCACGCAGCGCACGCCGCCCTCCCGGATGAGACGGCTGACCTCGTCGCGGTAGGGGCTGCGGGGGTCGTGGTTGGCGTCATCTTCCAGGTGGCGCGACTTGTAGATACAGGGCAGGCCGTGCCGGCGGTTGAGCAGCAGGCAGAGCATGCCGGTGTAGCGCTCGGCATCCTTGAGCCGGCCGTTGCGCGTCTGCAATACCGCGTGCGGCGCGCTCAGCAGCACCGCTCCCCGCCCCGGAAGCGTCACGAACGACTCCGGGTGCGTCCCGTCCGAAAAGTAGCGCAGGGCCTCCAGCGCCTCGCCGTTCATGCCGACGCCTCCCTTGATTTTGAATGGATGAAACGCCGTTAGTCTAGCATGGGGCAAAGCGGTTGTCAATTCTGCCGGAAAGGTTGCAAAGCGGTATCCACAGGACTATAATAGTGCTGTTAACCATTTCGCACTGTACCAACGGAGGCTCAATATGCAAAATAAGGACAATGAACTAGCAACAAAGCCGGTTGGCAGGCTTTTGTTCAGCCTGGCGCTGCCGGCCATCACCGCGCAAGTGGTAAACGTGCTGTACAACATGGTGGACCGCATGTACATCGGCCACATCCCGGTGGTGGGAGCCACAGCGCTGACCGGCCTGGGTGTGACCTTGCCGGTGATTCTGCTGGTGAGCGCTTTTGCGACGCTGGCCAGCATGGGTGGTGCGCCCTGCGCTTCCATTATGATGGGCAAAGGCCGCAAGGAGGACGCCGAGCGCATCCTCGGCAACTGTACCATGGCCCTCGTGGTGATGGCGGTGCTGTTGACGGCGGCGATTTTGATCTTCGGCCGCCAGGCGCTGCTGGTGTTTGGCGCTGATCAGGAAACCATCGGCTACGCGTGGGATTACCTCTCCATCTACGCGCTGGGCACCATCGCCGTGCAGGTGGCGCTGGGCCTCAACGCCTTTATCACCGCGCAGGGCTTTTCGCGCACCAGCATGCTCACGGTGCTCATCGGCGCGGTGCTCAACATCATTCTGGACCCGGTGTTTATCTTCGCCCTGAACATGGGCGTGCGCGGCGCGGCGCTGGCCACCATCCTCTCGCAGGCGGTGTCGGCGGTGTGGGTAGTGCGCTTCCTCACCGGAAAAAAGACGCATCTGCGCATTCGGGTTCCCTATCTGCGCATCTCCGCCAAGGTCTACCTCCCCTGCGTGGCGCTGGGGCTGTCGCCGTTCATCATGCAGTTCACCGAAAGCGTGCTCTACGTCTGCTTTAACTCCTCGCTGCTGCGCTATGGCGGCAACCTGGCCGTGGGCGCGATGACCATCCTCAGCAGTGTGATGCAGTTTTCCCTCCTGCCCCTTCAGGGCCTTACCCAGGGGGCGCAGCCCATCGTCAGCTTCAACTACGGCGCGGGCAACAAGGAACGCGTACGCGCCTGCTTCCGCATGCTGATCGTAGCGTGCACGGTATATTCGGCGGCGCTTTGGGCGCTGGCCATGCTGGCCCCACAGCTGTTCGCCGCCATCTTCACCACGGACCCCGCCCTGCGGGATATGACGGTGCATGCGCTCCGCATCTACATGGGGGCCACCGGCCTGTTTGGCATCCAGATGGGCTGCCAGCAGACCTTTGTGGCGATGGGAAACGCGAAAACCTCGGTGTTCCTGGCGCTGCTGCGCAAGGTGCTTCTGCTCATTCCTCTCATCTTCATCCTCCCGTGCTTCCTGCCCAATCAGGTGGACGCGGTCTTCCTGGCCGAGCCGATCTCCGACTTTATCGCCGTGTGCGTGACGGGGACGCTGTTCTACCGTTCCTTCTCGCGTTATCTCAGGGAGGAAAGCAAAGCCGCCTGAGGGCTTAGAGGAGGGCGGCACGCCATGCTTCCCTCAGGCTTGCCAGGCTCCAGGCGGCGTTGGCCGCGCTGGTGGAGGGCAGCGCCCGGGCGGGAAGGCCGCAGGCCTTCTCAAGATGGCGCCGGTAGAGGGCGTAGGCGCGCTGGCCGTTGCAGAGGATGCGCTCGATGCCGCTTTGCCCAAGAAGGGCGGGGACATCGTTTGCGACGGGGGAGCGGATGCTCGCGTCGCTGCTTTTGTCAATGTCGCAGGCGGCCAGCACGTCCCACAGCGCCAGCCCGTGCGAAAGCACATAGGCCCGGCGTCCGTCGGTGTCCGGGGGCACGGGCTCGCCGTAGAGCGCTTCCAGCACGCGCCAGAAGCGGTTTTGCGGATGCCCGTAGTAGAAGCCGACCTCGCGTGAGCGAACCGAGGGAAACGTGCCCAGGATCAGCACGCGGCTTTGTCCGTTCCACACTGGCTCAAAGGGGTGAACGGCATGCATGAAAAGCACCGCCTTTTTTGGAAAAATAGTGGTTTATCCCCCGCCCGGGGCGGGTATCATAATAGTGGAGAAACGCAAGCAAAGGAGGCTTACTGATGGCTGTAACCAAGCTGACTGCTGAAAGCTTTGACCGGGAGGTCCTGCAGGGCGACAAGCCCGTGCTCGTGGATTTTTACGCCGATTGGTGCGGACCGTGCAAGATGCTTTCGCCCGTGGTGGATGAAATCGCCGGGGAGAGCGACGCCTACCGCGTGTGCAAGCTCAACGTCGACGACGCGCCCGAAATCGCCGCGCGCTATCGCGTCATGAGCATCCCCACGCTGATCGTCTTTAAAAATGGCAGCGCGGCCGCTCAGACCGTCGGCGTGCAGAGCAAGCAGACCATTGTCAACATGCTCAAATAGCCTATCACAAAAACCGCGCGGCCGGAACCCCTTCCGTTCCGGCCGCGCGGCTTTTTTTGGCTCGCGCCCTTTTCATTCGTGCCCCTGCTTCATCTCGGCCAGACACTTGTCGCATACGAGCTTGCCCTTGAAAAGCGTAACGTTGCGCGCGTCGTTGCAGAAGATGCAGCCGGGCTGATACTTCTTGAGAATGATTTCGTCGCCCTCGGTAAAAATCTCAAGGGTATCCTTGATCGCGATATCCATGGTCTTGCGAAGCTCAATCGGGATCACAATGCGACCCAGATTATCCAGCTTACGAACCACACCGGTCGATTTCATGCTCCTAGCCCTCCACTTCTCCAAAAGCAGACTGATTTCCTCTCGGACAGATTGCCCGATGGATAACATAAAAATACAACCCAGGGAATAATCTGTCAATGGCCCATTTGGCACGAGAATGGACCATATACATATAATTAGGTGTAAAAATGAAAATGTTTCAAAAATTGCACATTAAATTAAGTGTATATTGATTGACTTTTTTGTAAAAAGTGAGGCGGTGGTATTTTATGGCTCTGCAGTGGATGTGGCTTGGGATGGCGGGCGGGTCCCTTCTCTACGCGGCGCTGTGCGGACGCGGACCGCAGATGCTGGCCTCGGCGCTGGAGGCGGCGGGAGGGGCGATTGCGCTGACGGTGAGCCTGGGGGCGGGGTATCTTCTGTTTTGCGGCTGGATCAACATTCTCAGGGAGCTGGGCGCGGCGGCGTGGCTGGAGCGGCTGATGCGGCCGGCGCTTGGCGTGCTGATGCCGGGCGTGCGCCGGGAGGGGACGCGTCAGGCGGTGTGCA
>CALVKX010000090.1 GCA_944333375.1 uncultured Eubacteriales bacterium | reverse complement strand
GACGGCAACTTCCGCATCACCGGCCGCCTCAAGGACATGATTATCCGCGGCGGCGAGAACATCTACCCCCGCGAGATCGAGGAATTCCTCTACACCCACCCCGCCGTCAGCGACGTGCAGGTGGTGGGCGTGCCGGACGAGAAATACGGCGAGGAGGTCTGCGCCTGCGTCATCCTCAAGAAGGACTGCACGGCTACAAAAGAGGAGCTCATCGAGTTTGTGCGCGAGGGCCTGAGCAAGTTCAAGGCGCCCCGCTATGTGCTGCTGATGGACTCCTTCCCCATGACCGCCAGCGGAAAGATTCAGAAGTTCAAGCTGCGCGAGATAGGCGTGGATCTGCTGGGCCTGCATGCCGCGGCGAACATCGAAACGGCTTAAGAAAGGCAAAAGGAAGCGCCGGACGGAAGATTCCGTCCGGCGCTTACAGCGTTTTGACAAAGCGCAGGGGAATTATCGGTTGCTCAATCGGTTTCGCTGCCCCGCCTGCGCGTCCTCAAAGCCCACGATCAGGCCGTGCTCCTCGCCGTAGTAGGAGCAAAGCCCACTGGCGGGCAGGAGCTCGCAGGGCGCCTCGGGCCATGTTTCGCGCACGAGGGCGACCAGCCGCCGCGCGCCCTCCTCGTTGCGGACGTGGGTGATGGCCAGCGCCCCGCCGGCATAGCCCGCGCGCTCCAGCTCTCGCACCAATAGCTCCAGCCCCTTGGCTGCGCCGCGAGGCTTCATCAGCGGCTGCAAGGTGCCGTGCTCGCTGGCGCAGCCCAGGATGCGCACGCCCAGCATGCCGATGGCAGCGCCCACCAGCTTGTTCAGGCGGCCGTTTTTGACGAAGTTGTCCACGTGCTCCAGCAGAAACAGCAGGTGCGTATGCTGATGATAGAGCCACAGCCGTTTGGTGACTTCCTCGAAATCCAGCCCCTGAGCGATCAGCTCGCACGCCTTGCGGACCAGCAGGGTGATTTCGGCGCCCGCCGAGCGGGAGTCCAGCACGTAGATGGGCTTGCCGGGCTGGCGCTCCCAGACCATGTCGCGGCCGAGCACCGCGGAGTTGTAGCTTCCCGACAGCCCGCCCGTGATGGTGATGGCGATGATGGCGCCGTCCCCGGAGAACGCCTGCGCCCAGGTTTCAGGGGAGGGACAGGCGGAGCTGCTCCTGCCCCTGTGCGCCTCCATGGCGGCCAGGAAGCGCTCACGGTCCAGCTCCGGGCCGTCCACCCATTCCTCCTCGCCCAGCAGGATGCTCAGCGGCACGCGGCGGAGCCGCACGCCCGGGGCGAGCTCGCAGGGAAGAAGGTCGCAGCCCGAGTCGGTGACGATGGTCCATTCCATACGGATAGCCTCCCGAATAAAACAGTATAGAAAACCGATAAAAACAGTTTCTAAAACGTTATATCATTGTTTTATACACTTGTCAAGGACTTCTTTCTGTGCTATGATGAGGTATCATGAGGCGGGGAGGGAAGCGGGATGGAACGGTTTGAGGAGTCGCCGTACTGCCGGGAGATCGAGGCGTTTCGCCTGCCGCGCTACGCCGAGCTGCCGGACTTCCGGCTCTACATCGACCAGTTGATCGCGCTGGTGGAAAAGACGCTAGCTCCGCTGACAGCTGATGGTGAAAAATGGATTACCGCCACAATGATCGGAAACTATGCCCGGCAGGGGGTGATCCCCCGGCCCGAGGGCAAGCGCTATGGACGGGATCATGCCGCCTATCTGATCTTCTTATGCCTGAGCAAGCAGGTCATCGCCATCGGGGACATCCAGCAGCTCATCGGCGTGCAGCGGGGCACGGGGTTTGAGGTGGCGGTGGCCTACGACTATTTCTGCACGGAGCTGGAGAGCATCCTTGCGCATGTCTTCAGCGGCGCGCCGCTCAGGCCCGACTCCAGCCGCACGCACGCGCGGGAGACCCGCCTGGTGCGTTCGGCGGGGTTTGCGGTGGCGCACAAGATTTACCTGTCGCAATACCTGCGCTACCTGCGCCAGCAGGAGGGCCGGGAGCGGGCATAAGTGAAAAACGTCCCCCGGGAAGGAGCGCCTTCCCGGTTTTTTTCATGCTTCGTGCCGAAAACCTTAATCCGATCTTTATACCGCGCGGGCAGTTTTCATCCTGTCTTAATGCGCGGCATGTCATAATCATACTGTACTCTCCTGCCAAAGAGGTTGAGGATTTCTTATGACAAAGGCTTTGGAACGGGTCCATTTTTCCTCGGCGCAGATTATTATCGCGGGTTTTGCTACAGTTATCCTGCTGGGCGCGGCGCTGCTCACACTGCCTTTTGCCAGCCGGGAAGCGGGAAGCGCGAATTTCTCGGACGCGCTGTTCACCGCCACCTCCGCCGTTTGCGTGACGGGTCTGGTGGTGCATGATACGGCGCTGCACTGGTCCGAATTCGGTCAGTTTGTTATTCTGCTTCTGATTCAGATTGGAGGCATGGGGGTTGTCACCGTCGCCGTCGCCATCACTATGATCTCAGGCCGAAAGATCAGCCTCATGCAGCGCAGCACAATGCAGGAGGCCATTTCAGCCCATCATGTAGGTGGCGTGGTACGGCTGACGGGCTTCATCGTGCGCACGAGCTTTCTGATCGAGCTTCTGGGTGCCGGGCTGCTGGCGTTCGTGTTTGTCCCCGAGTTCGGGGTGGGACAGGGGGCGTGGTACGCGATATTTCATTCCGTTTCTGCGTTTTGCAACGCGGGATTCGACCTGATGGGCGTTCGGGCACCCTATTCCTCCCTGACGGCCTATGCGGCCAGTCCGGTGGTTTGCCTGACGATTGCGGGGTTAATTGTCGTCGGTGGCATCGGCTTTCTGACTTGGGAGGACGTGCGCACCCACGGCGTGCATCTGCGTTCCTACCGGCTGCAAAGCAAGGTGATCCTTTGCGTGACCTTCGGGCTGATTGCGCTGCCTGCCATCTATTTCTATGTCTTCGAGCTTCCTCAAACCCTCCCGGTGGGGGAACGGGTGCTTAGCGCGTTGTTTCAGTCAATCACTCCGCGTACAGCCGGTTTCAATACGGTGGATCTCAACGCGCTGAGCGAGGTGGGCCAGATGGTGCTGGTCATGCTCATGCTCATCGGCGGTTCGCCGGGGTCCACGGCAGGCGGAATGAAGACGACGACGTTGGCCGTTCTTCTCTTTTCCGCGGCCGCAGTCTTCAGCAGGCGTGAGGAGCCCAGGTGCTTCGGACGGCGTATTGATGCCGAGGCACTTCGCAATGCGGCGGCCATCCTGCTGCTGTATTTATCGCTGTTTCTGCTCGGAGGCCTGGCCATCAGTGCCATGGAGGATTTGCCGGTAGTGGACTGCCTGTTTGAAGCGGCTTCAGCCATCGGTACGGTGGGGCTGTCGCTGGGGCTGACGCCCGGCCTTGGCCAGCCATCCCGCGCAATTCTGATTGCGCTGATGTTCTTTGGGCGCGTGGGCGGACTGACGCTGATCTTCGCGGCGCTTTCAGGCAAGCGTCCCTGCGCCTCCAAGCTTCCACGGGAAAAAATCACCGTGGGATAAAAGGAGTGGGATAGTATGAAATCCATTTTGCTCATCGGTTTGGGAAGGTTTGGCCGGCACATCGCCATGAAGCTGCACGAGCTGCGCCATCAGGTGATGGCGGTGGACTGGCGGGAGGAATGTGTGGAGGCGGCCCTGCCCTATGTGACCAGCGCGCAGATCGGAGACAGCAAGAAAGAGGAGTTCATGGCTTCGCTGGGGGTGCGCAACTTCGATGTGTGCATCGTGGCCATCGGGGATGACTTTCAAAGCTCGCTGGAAACCACCTCTTTACTCAAAGAACTCGGTGCGCGCTTCGTGGTGGCCAGGGCGGCGCGCGACGTGCATGCCAAATTTTTGCTGAGAAACGGGGCGGATGAAATTGTCTATCCCGAAAAGCAACTTGCGGCCTGGACGGCCATTCGATACAGTTCGGACCATATCTTCGACTACATCGAGCTCAACGAGGACCACGCCATTGTGGAAGTGGCGGTCCCGGAGGGCTGGGCAGGGCGGACGGTGGGAGAGCTGGACGTGCGGCGCCGCTTTGGACTGAACATCCTGGCCGTCAAGCGCAAGGGGCGGCTTAGCGCAAATGTCACCTCGGACACGATGCTTGCGCGTGATGAAACGGTGCTGGTGCTTGGCAGCAACCAGGCCATCCAGCGCTGCTTCCATCTCTGAGGCCTGAGCCGGAGGGAGGGCTGACGATGACCGCCGCATTGCTGATAATAGTCCTGGGGCTGCTTTTCGGGCTGGGCTATGTGCTGATGGGCCGGGTGGATGCATTTTTGTCGCATCATGTCTGCGAGGAGGGTGGCGTAGCGGGACGGGAAAATGGTATAATGGAGCGTCTGGAGGTGAAGGCGCATGAAGGACGTCCGGCCCGGCGCCGAACAGGCGCGCGGAAGGCTGAAGCTTTTTGTCAGCTACGCGCCCGGCGCGGGAAAGACCTATGCCATGCTCACGGCGGCGCTCAGAGCACGCGCCCGGGGCGTGGGCGTGGCCGCAGGGCGGGTCGAGCCCAATGGACGGGCGGACACGGCGCGGCTGCTGGCCGCGCTGGAACGTCAGTGCGGGCCCGCGCTGGAAAAGGACGGCGAGCTGGATCTGGACGCGGCGTTGGCGCGCGCCCCGAAGCTGATCCTGGTGGACGACCTGGCGCACCGCAACGCGCCGGGAAGCCGCCACAGCCGGCGGTGTCAGGATGTAACGGAGCTGCTTAAGGCGGGCATAGACGTCTATGCCACGCTCAATGTGCAGCAGATTGAAAGTCTCAGCGACGCCGTGGCTGCCGTGACCGGTGCGGCGATGCGTGAACGCGTCCCGGACTCGGTGTTTGACGGAGCGGACGCCGTGGAATTTCTCGACATTGAGCCCTCCAGACTCGTCCGTCGCCTCGGCGGCGCGCCGGAGGGCCTCGTGCCGTGGCAGTTGACCGCCCTCAGGGAGATCGCGTTGCGCCGCTGCGCGGACCGGCTGGACCGCGCCGAGCCCCGGCCGCCCGCTCCCGGGGCCGGGCTGGCGGAGGAGCATATCCTGGCCTGTCTGTCCTCCGCCCCTTCCAATGCGCGCATCATCCGCACGGCGGCGCGCATGGCCGGGGCGTTTCACGGCGACTTCACCGCCCTGTATGTCAGGACGCCGCACGATGAGAAACTGTCCCCGCAGGACCAGAAGCGGCTTGAGCAGAACATGCGCCTGGCGCGACGGCTGGGAGCCAACCTGGAGACGGTCTACGGCGATGATGTCGCCTACCAGATCGCAGAGTTTGCGCGGCTGTCGGGGGTGTCGAGAATCGTGCTGGGCCGAAGCGCGGCGGGGCATAAGCGGCTTCTGGGACGGGCTTCCCTGACGGACCAGCTCATTGCCTTTGCCCCCTCCCTGGACATTCACATCATCCCCGACGGCGCGGCGCAGGCGCGCTACGTGCCGCACAGCGCGTCCGCGCCGCGCTTCACCCTCACCGCGGCCGACGCGCTCAAGAGCCTCCTCACGCTTCTGGCGGCCACGGGGCTTGGTTTTGTGTTTGACCGGCTGGGCTTTGGCGAGGCGACCATCATCATGGCCTATCTGCTGGGCGTTCTCATCACCTCGGTCGTGACCACCCACAAGGCGTACAGCATGGCCGCGGCGGCGGTGAGCGTGGTGCTGTTTAACCTTTTGTTCATCGCGCCGCGCTTTATGCTGGCGGTTTACGGTAAGGAATACCCCGTCACCTTCCTGATTATGTTCCTGACGGCCTTCATCTCCGGCACCCTCGCCATAAGGCTCAAAAACCATGCCCGACAGTCGGCCCAGACGGCTTACCGCACCAAGGTGCTTTTTGATACCGACCAGCTCCTGGGCCGGGCGGGAAACCGGGAGGCGGTGGTTGCCGCCACGGCGGGGCAGCTTGTCAAGCTGCTGGGACGCGACGTGGTGATGTACCCGTCACCGAATGCGGAGCCGGAGGTGTTCGCGGCCGGGCAGGCGCCGTCGGCCGACCTGCTGGCCCCGCACGAGCGGGACGTGGCCGCCTGGGCCATGAAGAACAACGAGCATGCCGGCGCGACCACCGACACCTTTTCCCAGGCCCAGTGCCTCTATCTGGCCATACGCGTCAACGATCGGGTCTACGGCGCCGTGGGCGTTGCGGTCCGGGGCGCGCCGCTGGAGCCGTTTGAGCACAGCATTTTGCTCTCCATTCTGGGCGAGTGCGCGCTGGCGCTGGAGAACCTGCAAAACGCGGCCGACAAGGAGCGGGCGGCGGTGCTGGCCAAAAACGAGCAGCTTCGCGCCAATATGCTCAGGGCCATTTCGCATGATCTGCGAACGCCCCTGACGGCCATTTCGGGAAACGCCAGCAACCTGCTTTCCAACGGCGAAGGCTTTGACGAGGCGACGCGGCGGCAGCTCTATTCCGACATCTATGACGACTCGATGTGGCTGATTAACGTCGTGGAAAACCTGCTCTCCGTCACCCGCATCGAGGACGGCCGCATGGCGCTGAGGACCTCGGCCGAGCTGGTGGAGGAGATCGTGAGCGAGGCGCTGAGCCATGTCGGCCGCGGGCGCGCGGACCACACGATCACCTATGAGGGCAAGGAGGAATGGCTCATGGCCCGCGCCGATGCGCGGCTGATCGTGCAGGTGGTGGTCAACATCGTGGACAACGCGCTCAAGTACACGCCGCCCGGCTCGCATATCGCCATCACGGCGGAGCGGGAGGGAGACATGGTGGCCGTCTCCATCGCCGATGACGGACCCGGCGTGCCCCCGGAGGTGGGGGAGCGGGTGTTTGACATGTTTTACAGCGGCGCCAACCGCGTAGCCGACAGCCGCCGGAGCCTCGGGCTGGGTCTGGCACTGTGCCGTTCCATCATCACCGCGCACGGGGGTGCAATCACGCTGTCAGAGAACCAGCCGCATGGAGCGGTCTTCCGTTTTACCCTGCCGGCTGAGGAGGTGCAATGGCATGAATAAACCGCTGATTCTGGCTGTCGAGGACGACCGCCCCGTGCGTACTTTGATCGCTACGACCCTCAAGGCGCACGGTTACCGCCACCTGGAGGCGGCCACGGGCGAGGAGGCGTTGCTGGAGGCGTCTTCGCACAATCCAGACATCAT
The DNA here is from genome assembly GCA_944333375.1 of uncultured Eubacteriales bacterium. The sequence continues at coordinate 675 of CALVKX010000090.1, read as the reverse complement.
CCTTCTGGACCTGGGGCTTCCGGACATGGACGGGGTGGAGGTCATCACCCGCATCCGCGCCTGGTCGTCTGCGCCCATCATCGTCATCAGCGCACGCAGCGAGGACGCCGACAAGATCGGCGCCCTGGACGCGGGCGCCGACGATTACCTGACCAAGCCGTTTTCGGTCGAGGAGCTTTTGGCGCGCCTGAGGGCCACACAGCGCCGTCTGGCGGCCATGTCGGAGATGACCGCGCCTGCGGAGTCCGTATTTGTTAACGGAAGCCTGCGCATCGACTATGCCGCGGGATGCGCGTATCTGGGTGGCGTCGAGATGCATCTGACGCCCATCGAGTACAGGCTTTTGTGCCTGCTGGCACAAAACGTGGGCAAGGTGCTCACCCATACCTATATCACCCGCAAGATCTGGGGAAACAGCATGGAAAGCGACATCGCCTCCCTGCGGGTGTTCATGGCTACCCTGAGAAAAAAGCTGGAGAAGGGCGCGGGCAGCGCGCAGTATATCCAGACGCATATCGGCGTGGGCTATCGGATGCTGCGCGTGGAGGCAGGGGAGGAAAAGGGATAACAAAAAAGCCGTTTGCGAAACGCAACGGCTTTTTTGCATCACCATAGGGTGGATGAAGGTGGAGGTGCCATCCGGATTTGAACCGGAGAATAAAGGTTTTGCAGACC
>CALVKX010000089.1 GCA_944333375.1 uncultured Eubacteriales bacterium | reverse complement strand
TTGGCTTTGGACCGATTGTGTCAGCTGATGGTATCGTATCAAAAGAACGGGAGAATATCAATAGTGAAACCAATAAAAGAATAAATTTCCTGGCCCGAGCTGTATAGGCGCATTTTACCCATTTGCAGGATGGGTGAAATGCGCCTTTTGTATTGGGGGCTTTTAAAAAATACATAAAGAAGGAGGATTTGTCTACTGATGAAAAAGAAAATCATGCGTTTCCTTTTGATGCTGTGCCTGCTGGCGTGCGCGGCGCCGCTTGCCGCTCAGGCACAGGCGCCCGCGGGTGTGCTGACGGTGCCCCAAGAGGGGATGGTCATTGAATCGGGAACGTATTATGGAATATCGAAGGATTGGTTTCAAAAAAACAATCCAGACAAGGGGACGGTATCGGTGTCGGTGACGATTCCTTCCGATGTCACCGCGATCGCCAACGACGGCCTGAGGGACAGCTATTCGTCCGACAAGAAGAGATATGGGGCGGTTACCTATAACGACAATCTGGGGCGGTATAATCTGGCGGCCGTTGATTTCTCCCAGGCGGTCAATCTCAAGACGATCAACAATCAGGCGGCCATGTCCTGCACGGCGCTGACCGGCGTTTTGGACCTGTCCCGGACAAAAATAGAAACGCTCGGGAAGAGCGCCTTTAGCGGCTGCACGGGCATCGAGGGCGTCATCCTACCCGAGACGTTAAAATCAATCGGAAGCAAAGACGCGGGAAGCGTGTTTCGTAGCTGCTCGGGGCTGAAATTCGTGCGCACGGCGGGGGGAGATCCTCAGGCGACGTTTGAGCTTCCAAAGCAACTGGAAATGATCGGAAGACAGAGCTTCTACAACTGTACGGGCCTGCCTGCCGGCACGGCCGTGACCATTCCGGCTTCAGTCACCTATGTGGGAAGCGAGGCGTTTTACTACACGGACCCCATTACCACCATCACCGTGGAGACGGACGACGCCTCCGCCTATGACGGCGGCGCGTTCAAGGGAAAGAATTATGGGCTGGGGAAAAGGCTGGTCGTCTTTCGGAACGCGGCGGCCAAGAACACGTTTCAGGCAAGCGGCCTGTCAAGCTACAAGAACGCCATCACCTATGAATTTCTCTTGCGTTACGGCGATGGCCCGGACGCCCGGACAGAGCCCAAGCTCTACGGACAGGCCGTGAATGTGTGCAAAACGGACGGCCGGTGGAGCGTGGAGGAGAATTACACGCTTCCGAAGGCGGAAATCACGGACGTCCCCACGGGCTATACCGGCGGCTGGGCGTACAACGACGCGCTTCTGACCCCCAATACCGTGCTCAGGCCCGCCGGGGACGAATTCTTCCTCGAGGTCCGAAAGGTGCTGATGAATCCCACCGTGGAATTCATCGTGGACGGCGAAACGCGGGCCTCGGAGAGCTCGACGCTCAAGCTGAGCCTTACCAACGACCGGGAGCACACCATAGGCGTCAGGGTGTCCCACCCCATCGAGACGGCGCCCGACGCAGACGTGAAGGTGAAGTTTGAATATCAGTGGACGGATGTGTGGAAGGGCGGCAGCCAGGGGCCGAGGATGAAGGAGGAGGGATTCGGCCGGTACAACCTGTGGGATAAGCCGGGGGTAACCAATACCATCTCCATCGACGGCCCGGAGGATGAAAGAACCTGGCAGCAGAAATACTCCCGGGAGGATTACGGGGACGGATATTATCTGGTTGAGATATACGGCTACAGCGTGCCCAAATCCGGCGGACAATGGAAGCTGTTTTACAAATCGGCCAGCACGGCCATTGCCTCCGACCCGCAAAGAACGGTCAATACCGCCTATGTGTTTGATGTGATTACCTCGGGACCGCCCCTGCTCACCCTGCGAAACGTCAGCGTTTCCAACGTGACTGAAAGCACGGCCGAGATCACTGCCGAAACCGCGGCGGGCGCGAAGGTGTATTATCTCTCCGGCGCCGCCAAGCCGGATGCGGCCGCTATCAAGGCGGGCGGGGCTTTCGTGACGGCCGACGCGGCCGGGCAGGTCCGCATCCCCCTGACGGGGCTGACCCCCGAGACGGATTACACGTGGTATCTGGTGGCCGAACTGAGCGGGCATACGGATTCCCGGGTCGCCCAGACGAGCTTCAAGACCTCCGAGCCGGAATACACGATCACCTTCGACGCCAACGGCGGCGAGCTATCCGAAGCCTCCAGCGCCAGAACCGTGGGCGGCAGGCTGGCGTCCCTGCCCGTGCCCGTCCGCGGCGGCCATACGTTTGCCGGCTGGCGCACGGAGGGCGGCGCGGAGGTGACCACGGACACCGTCTTTACCGCTGACGCCACGGTTTACGCCCGGTGGCTCTCGGCAGACGCGGGCGTCCGGGCGGTGGCGGTGGACGGAACGACGGGCGCGATCCTGGGCACGGAGATCACGGTGGTGCTGCCGGAGGGCACCCCTCTGCCCACGGACCCGCGGAAGGTCAGCGTCACGCCCGCCGCGGGGGCAACCGCAAGCGTGCCCGTGAGCACGGACGGCGGCGCGACCTGGACCTTCACCGTAACCGCGGAGGACGGCGTGACGACGGAGCGCTATGTCATCCATGTCTCCGTCGCCGAACCCGCGATGTGCACCATCACCTTTGAGCCAAACGGCGGCAGCGGGACCATGAGCCCCGTCGAGATTCCGGCCGGAACCTACCCGCTTCCTCCCTGCCTCTTTACGGCCCAGCGGGGCTACCGCTTCAAGGGGTGGAGGCTGAACGAAGTGGAGTATGGCCCGGGCGGCACGTTCTCCCTGACCGGCGATGTCACCCTGACCGCGCTGTGGGAGAAAATCCCGGGCGAGGCGCCGGTGTTCATCTTCCCGGACGGGCCGAAGGAGGTCGTCGCTGCGCCCGGAGAACATGGCGTGATGATCGTGGAAGCCGAGGGCGCGGTCACCTACCAATGGTTCGTCAACCGCCATGACGGACAAGGGTACAGGCGGATTCCCGGCGCGACGGACCCTATCTACACCACCAGAGCCGTGAAACTGGAGCACGATGGCTTCACCTACCGCTGCGTCGCCACCAATGCCTACGGCACGGCCCATAGCCCGGTCTTTACCCTGCGCGTGCGCGAGGCGGACCTGCCGCCCCGGACGGGGGACGAAAGCCGGACGGGCCTGTGGCTGGCGCTGATGCTGGCAAGCCTCGCCGCTCTGGCGGCGCTAGGATGGAGATGGCGCAGGGACGGCGGAAACCGATAGGCCGGGCCTGCCGCTCCCAAACCGTTTTTGGACAAACCAAAGCGTCCATGCCCGGGCTGCGGGCATGGACGCTCTTTTGGTTTGGGAGGGTTACTGGATGGCAGAGGTGAAGCGGCCGTAGAAGGAGTACACGTAGGAGGCGGCCCGTTCCATGAAGGCAAGGGCATAGGCGCCGAAGCTGTCCTCGTCCACAAGGTAGACTTCCTGAGTATAGTACACATAGCCGCCTTCCTCGTTGTACAGCCAGCGGCCCAGGTTGAGGTTAAAATTGAATTCATTGATCTGCTCGTAGACCTTCAGCGGGTCGGCGTCCTCCGGCACATCGCACAGGCGGCAGATCACGCGGCCGGCGCCGTCGAAACACTGACAGTAGATGTCGATGGTGTCCGAGTCGGTCTGGCCGTTGGCGTTGTAGGAAATCATGATCTCATCGTCAAAGCCGTCGCCGTCGGTGTCGGTAGCCGTGTAGTCGTCCCAGCCGGCGGTGGGCAGGTAGGCCTTGAGGGACGTGGCGGTGGAAAGCTCCCCGGCCAGGGCGCAGGTCATGGCAGGAAGCAGCAGCATCGCGCAGCACAGCGCGCAAAACAGTTTTTTCATGGCGTTATTTCCTCCTTCGCAGGCCGCTTACTTTTTCAGAGCCGCCAGCTCTTCGTAATGCTGGTCGATCACCAGGGCGGTGATGTAAGCATAGCGCTCCACCATCCTGCCGAAGTCCGCGTCCTCCAGATAGGGGATGTCCACCTGGGAATAGATGCGGTTGTTTGCCGCATCATAGAGAAAGCGGACAAAGGAGACGGAACCGTTGATGCCTTCAAGGGCCTCATAGAGGGCGAGCATGTCCGAATTGTCGATGTCGGTGATGGCGAGGCTTAAAACGGCAGCGCTGCCTTCATAGATCATGAGGATGACGGAGATCTTCGAAAGCTGCGTCGCGGCGGAGGGCGTATAGTTGATGAGGAGGGCGTCGCAGGAGGCGGTGCTGCCCGACTGCGCGTAGATGAGGCCCGCTTCGTCGAGCGCGGCGGCGACCTCGCGGCTGCTGGCGAACTGCAGGTCATCCGCGAACGCGCCTGTTGAGGAGAGGAACACAAAAACAAGCATCAGAAGCAAACCGATTTTTCGTTTCAAGGAGATGCACTTCCTTTCGTAATTGTATTAAGTATACAGAAATGACCTGCCATTTTCAAGCCAAAATCGGGAAAAAACGCCGCTGTTTTTGCTCCTTCCCATTTGGATTCCAAAAAACCGCGTGGAAATGCCGGGTTTGACAGCGTTCGACAAAGACAGACCTTGCAAAAGCGGGAATCCTCGCGTATGCTGATGACGGATGATAACTCTTGACAGGATTTGTCCATACATACGGGGAGGGATCGCCATGACGAAGCAGGACCCGGTCGAATTTGTTTTTCTGCGCAGGCGCGCGCAGCAGCTCTACCAGGAAGGATTGACGGCCTGTGCGGCCAGGCTGCTCAGGGCCGTCGATGAGGCCCAGGCCGAACGCTTTGCCACCGTAGGCCGCCCGGCGGCGGAAGATACCCGGGTACGGGAGTTTGTTAGCACTCATTTTAGATGAGTGCTAATTTTTTGTTGCTTTTTCCCATCCGCTCTGCTACAATAAGGGCTGCAAGGCGCAAAGCGTTTTGCAAAACAGCATTTCAGCCCGGCGGACGGGCCGGTTTTTCAGGAGGCAAAGCCATGACCAATCAACAGGGCAACATTTCCATCCACGCGCAGAACATCATGCCGATCATCAAGCGGTGGCTGTATTCCGACAAGGATATTTTTATCCGCGAGATGGTATCCAATGGCTGCGATGCCATTACGAAAGAAAAGATGCTTCATCCCGGACAGGAGGAGGATTACCGGGTAACGGTGACGCTGGACACGGAGAAGGGAGAGTTGCGCTTCAGCGACAACGGCATCGGCATGACGGCCGAGGAAGTGGAGAAATACATCAACCAGGTGGCGTTTTCGGGCGCGGAAGAGTTTTTGAAGAACTATGAGGGGGACGACAAGGGCGGCATCATCGGGCATTTTGGCCTGGGCTTCTACTCGGCGTTCATGGTGGCCGACCGCGTGACCATCGACACCCTCAGCGGCGCGGAGGGCGCCGCCCCGGTGCGCTGGACCAGCGAGGACGGTATGTCCTTTGCCATGGAGGACGGCAGCCGGGCCGCGCGCGGAACGGACGTGATTTTGCACATCAGCGAGGAAGAGAAGGACTTTTTGCAGGAGTACCGCGTGCGCGAGGTGCTCAGGCGCTATTGCGGCTTCATGGCCACGCCGGTCTACTTTGACGTAAAGCGCAAGGAGGAAGAACCCAAGGAGGGCGAGGAGCCCAAGGAGCCCAGGGGGCCGGAGCTGATGAACGACACGCCCGCCCTGTGGCTCAAGGCCCCCAAGGACTGCACGGACGAGGAATACAAAAAATTCTATCGCGACGTGTTCCATACCTTCGACGACCCCCTGTTCTACGTCCATCTCAACGTGGACTACCCCTTCAACCTCAAGGGCATCCTCTACTTCCCCAAGCTGACCAACGACTTTGGCACCCGCGAGGGCGAGATCAAGCTCTTCAGCGGCCAGGTGTTCGTGGCCGACAACATCAAGGAGGTCATCCCGGAGTTTCTCATGCTCCTCAAGGGCGTCATCGACTGCCCCGACCTGCCGCTCAACGTCAGCCGCAGCTTCCTGCAAAACGACGGCTACGTCAAAAAGCTCTCCGCCTACATCACCCGCAAGGTGGCGGACAAGCTGACCGGGCTGTTCAACACCGAGCGCGACAACTATCAGAAGTACTGGGACGACATCCATCCCTTCGTCAAGTACGGCTGCATGCGCGACAGCAAGTTCTTCGACCAGGTCAAGGACACGCTTCTGTACAAGACCACGAAGGGTGAGTACCTGACCCTGAGCGAATACCTGTCCAAGAACGAGGGCAAGCTCGGCGGCAAGAAGGTCATCTATACCAACGATCCCACCCGCCAGAGCGCGAGCGTGGCCATGTATGACGCCGAGGGCATCGACGTGGTGGTGATGGACGCGCTCATCGACCTCAACTTCCTCAGCTTCATGGAGTATTCCGCGGGTGTGGAGGGGCTGACCTTCGCGCGGGTGGACGCCGACAGCCAGACCTTCCAGAAGGAGATGAGCGAGGAGGAGAAAAAGCGCAGCGAGGAGGGCGAAAAGGCGCTTGCCGAAATCTTCCGCAAGGCCACCGGCAAGGAGGACCTGACGGTGAAGCTCTCGGCGCTCAAGGATGAGAGCCTGCCCGCCATGCTCACCCAGGAGGAGCAGGGCCGCCGCTTCAGTGAGATGAGCCGCATCTACGGCCAGGACTTTAAGCTGCCCGAGACGCACACCCTGGTGCTCAACGCCTCCAACCCCGTCATCCAGGGGCTTTTGGCGGCTGAGGAGGGCGAGAAGCGCGACCTTATGGCCGCTCAGCTCTACGACCTGGCCCGCATGAGCACCCGTCCGCTGGAAAAGGACGAGGTGACGGCTTTCCTCAATCGCAGCAACAAGCTGCTGGAGATGCTCAGCGAGCGTTAACAATCATGTAACATTTTGGCCGGAAAAAGCAGGGTTTTTCCGGCCGAGCGCGTATACCTTGTATGGTGGGTTTTGCGGGCAGGGCCCGCATCCCCCCGTACGGGGTTTTTTCATCCGAATGAAAAGCGACAGGCCGCCCTGGACGGCCGAAGGAGGCGCTGATGGCAAAGCGGATTGTGTGCTGGCTTATGGTGGCCCTGCTGTTGATGGGGACGGGAACGTCCGCGCTGGCGGCCACGCCGCGGGAGATCTACCCCCTGGACTATGACTCGCTCCCCGAGCCGCGCTCCGGGCAGTATCATTACCTTATGGCCTGCGTGGACAACTGGCAGGGCAACGCCAACAACCTGGGCAATACCGACGGCGTGCTGATGGTGACGCTGGATGTGGACGCAAAGCGCGTGCTTTTGACCACGTTCTCGCGCGAGATGCTCATCAAGCGGCCGGACGGGGGCATCGGGCGCTTCACCTACATCGCCAAGAATTACGGCCCGGAAGCGCTGTGCGAGATCGTCAGCACGCACTTTGGCGCGAAGGTGGACAAATACATCATCTTCAGCATGGACAATGTCCAGACCATCATTGACGCCATGGGCGGCGTCTACATCACCGTGACCGACGCGGAGGCGGACTACCTCAACCGCTACCGCATCGCGCGCGACGCAACCACCCCCAGCATGGACAAGGCGGGGACCTACCTGTTCGGCGGGCACGCAGCGGTGATCTACATGCGCATCCGCAAGGTGGGCGGCGACGGCGATTCCGGCCGTACCCGCCGCATCCGCACGGTGCTGACCACCCTGGCGGGCAAATACGCCGAGGCGTCGCTGGATGACGCGTTGCAGCTTTTGACCAGCGTGTCGGAGAACATCGTGACCACCAACATGAGCATGGCTGACCTGCTGGAAGCCGTGGGGTACGCCATGGAGCTTCGCGGCGTGGAGCCCGAGGGCATCCAGATGCCGCCCGACGAGGCCATGGAGCCCATCACCTATGCGGGCATGGCGACGCGGCAGGTGGATTTTGAGTACAGCCGCAAGATCTTCAGCGAATTCCTGGAGAGCCAGAGCTTTGACGTGGTGGAGTAAAGGATGAGACAGTTGAAAATACAAAACCGGGCAGGGGAGAGCGCCGCTGCGCTCATTCTGGCGGTCCTGTGCGTCTGGCGCCTGCCGCGCGCC
>CALVKX010000088.1 GCA_944333375.1 uncultured Eubacteriales bacterium | reverse complement strand
CGTGTGCCCTACCGCGCCACGCGCCCGCTCCGCCGTAACCACTCCTCCACCGACGGCGCCGCCTGCGCCTACCGCGACGCCCACGCCGGAACCGACCCTGACGCCCACGCCAACCGCGACGCCCACGCCGGAACCGACTGCGATGCCGTCGCCAACGGAAGTTCCTCCCTTTACAGACGAAGATTATACTACGGGTTCCATAACGGCGCAAGAGGAAAATGCATTTCTTTTGCTCAATGAGGACCGCGCCGCCAACGGCCGGGCCGCGCTTGATCTGGACCCCGCGCTGTGCGACCTTGCGAGGCTCAAAAGCCGCGACATGTTTCTCAACAACTACTTCTCCCACACCTCCCCCACCTATGGAAGCGCGGCGCAGATGCTGTCATCCTACGGATATGCCTTCACCTCCGTGGGTGAGAACATCGCCCACCATGCCACGGTGGAAAAGGCCCAGGCCGCCTTTATGAGCAGTTCCGGGCACAGGCAGAACATCCTCGGGTCCCAATGGACGAAAGTGGGCATCGGCGTATGGGAGGACAGCCAGGGTTTTGTCTACGTAACCCAGTTATTTGTCCGATGACAAAAGCCGCTGTCCCGTTTGCGGGACAGCGGCTCAGGTTGTCGAAAAAGTCCGCCCGCGGCGGCCTTCAAGCTGAAGCCGCCCTTCAGCGTATGCGGCAGCGACGGGAGAGCGGAAGGCTTCGTCCGGGTCCGGCATACGCGGGACGGGCCCACTGGTTCCAGGGATTCATGCTCACGCCCGCCGCCCTGAGGACGCCCCGGCCCGCCATGCTTCCCCGGGGCCGCACGTACGTACTCAGCGCCGCCGGCTGCTCGGCGATTCCCTCCGCCGGAACGGGTCTGAAGGGTTCGGTCGACAGGTTGGCAAACCGTTGCGTAAAACGCGGGCCGGTCACGCCGCTGCGCCTTGGCAATGCCGGCAGCAGCACCGCCTCGCTGACTTGCAGCGCCGGATGCATCCATGGGTAGCTCTGCATCATACCACTCCTTTCCAACTGCCATGGGTTGGCTATTGCATGGTATGCCGCAGGCGAAAGACGGGTGCGCCGCGCGGGGCTCATTCGGCGGCCTTTTCCTCCATCAGCGCGCCGATGCGCTCCAAAAGCGCCTCGCGGCCGGTCAGGTCCTCGCTGGAAAAGACGATAACCTCCCAGGGCTGTACCAGCAGCGCGCGGCAGATGGGCGCGACGTGCTTCATGCGCGCGCCGCGGCTGATCTTATCGGCCTTGGTCGCCACGACGGTGAAGGGAATCTCCATCTGACGGAAATACTGCGCCATGGCCACATCATCCTGCGTAGGCTCGTGCCGGATGTCCGCCAGCAGCAGGACGTGCCGAAGCAGCGTGCTTTCCTGAAAATAGCCGTCCATCATCTCGCCCCAGCGCTGCTTTTCCGCCTGATTCACCCGCGCAAAGCCGTAGCCGGGCAGGTCCACCAGATGGAAGGCCCCGTTGATGAGAAAGATGTTAATCAGCCGCGTCTTTCCGGGGGTCGAGCTGGTTTTGCACAGCTTTTTGCGGCCGCACAGCGCATTGATGAGCGAGCTCTTGCCCACGTTGCTCTTGCCCACCACCGCAAGCTGCGGGAGGGTGACGGGGGGCTGCTGGTGGTAACGGGCAAGGCTGGTCACAAACGACGCTGTTTTGATTTCCATATTATACTCCTTTGTAGGCGGGGGGCCTGAGCGGCTGGGCGGCAGGCAGGGGCAGCTCCAGGCGCTCGTCGGATATGACGGGGGGCTCGCAGACCAGCGCGGCGCGGATCACCTGGGCCACGTCGTCCACGGGCACGATGTCGATGCGCTCGCGCACATTGGGAGAGACATCCTCAAGGTCCTTGAGGTTCTCCCGGGGGATGAGGACCGTGCGCACCCCCGCGCGGTAGGCGGCCATCAGCTTTTCCTTGAGGCCGCCGATGGGCAGCACCCGGCCGCGCAGGGTGATCTCGCCCGTCATGGCCACGCTCTGGCGCACGGGGATGGAGGTGAGCGCGCTGACCAGCGCCGTCACCAGCGTCACGCCCGCGCTCGGGCCGTCCTTGGGCACCGCGCCCTCGGGCACGTGGATGTGGATGTCGTTTTGCTTGAAGAAGTCCGCGGGGACGCCCCAGGGCTCGCAGTGCGCCCGCACCCAGGAAAGCGCCGCCTTCGCGCTCTCCTGCATCACGTCGCCCAATTTGCCGGTGAGCTGCAGGGCGCCGGTCCCCTTCATCACCGCGCACTCCACGCTGAGCATCTCCCCGCCCACGCTGGTATAGGCCAGGCCGTTGACCACGCCCACGCGGTTGTCCTTTTCCAGCGGCTCGCGCGTATAGCGCGCCTGACCCAGGTAGGCGGTCAGCTTCTCCTGGGTGACGGAAACCCCGTCGGTCTTGTTCTCCAGCATCTCCACCGCCGCCTTGCGCGCCACGCGGGCCAGCGTTCGCTCCAGCTCGCGCACGCCGGCCTCGCGCGTGTAGCCCTCGATGACCATGCGCAGCACGCGGTCGTTCATGCGCACGCTTCTGGGCTTGAGCCCGTGCGCCGCAATCTGCTTGGGCAAAAGGTGCTTGCGCGCGATCTTGAGCTTCTCCTCCTCGGTGTAGCTGGGCACCTCAATGATCTCCAGGCGGTCCAGAAGCGCCGGGGGGATGCTCTCGACATTGTTGGCGGTGGTGATGAACATCACGCGGCTGAGGTCGAATGGCAGCTCCATGTAATGGTCGCGGAACGCGCTGTTCTGCTCGGCGTCCAGCACCTCCAGCAGCGCCGCCGCCGGATCGCCCCGAAAGTCGCTGCTCATCTTGTCGATCTCGTCAAAGAGGAACACCGGGTTCATCGTCCCCGCCTGCTTGATCCCCGCGATGATGCGCCCGGGGATCGCGCCCACGTAGGTGCGCCGGTGGCCGCGGATCTCGGCCTCATCGCGCACGCCGCCCAGGGACATCTGCACGAACTTCCTCCCCACGGCCTTGGCGATGGCCCGCACGATGGACGTCTTGCCCACGCCCGGAGGGCCCGCAAAGCACAGGATGGGACCCTTGAGGTCGTTTTTCATATGCAGCACCGCGAGGTATTCGATGATGCGTTCCTTGACCTTTTCCAGGCCGTAGTGGTCCTCCTCCAGCACGCGGCGGGCACGCCTGAGGTCCAGGTTGTCGGGCGTGGTCTTTCCCCAGGGCAGGTCCACAATCCACTCCACATAGGTCCGGCTGACCCCGATCTCCGGCGTGCCGGGCGCCATGCGGCTGAGGCGTTCAAGCTCCTTGACCGCCTTCTCCCGCGCCTCGTCGTTCAGCGGCGTCTTCTCCAGCCGCTCGCGCAGATCCTCCACGTCCGTGCCGTCCTTGTCGCCCAGTTCCGTCTGGATGGCCTTGATCTGCTCGCGCAGGTAATAGTCCTTCTGATTTTTCTCGATCTGCTTCTTGATGCGCGCCTGCACCTGTTTTTCCACGTCGGCAAGCTCCGTCTCCCGCAGCAAAATCCCGCACAGCGCCTCCAGGCGGTCCTTGACCTTGAGCTTTTCCAAAATGGCCTGCCGGTCCTCCAGGCGCGTGAGCACGTTTGCGGCGATGATATCGGCGAGCTGGTCCGGCTTGTCCACATCCATCACCGAGCGCAGCGTTTCCTGCGACACGCGCATGCTGGCGCTGCAATACTCCTCAAAAAAGCTGTGCGTGGTCCGCACCAGCGCCTTCATCTCGGCGCTGTCGGGCGCGGTGTCGTCGCGCACGGGGCGCACGGCCGCGATCATGCACGGCTCCTCCTCCAGAATCGAGCCCATCACGGCCCGCCTGACCCCCTCCACCAGCACACGGATGCTGTCGCCGGGGAGATTGAGCACCTGCTTAATCTGGGCGATGGTTCCCACGCGGCACAGGTCGCTGATCTCCGGGTCCTCGATCTCGGCGTCCATCTGCGCCACCAGAAAGATGCGCTGGTCCTCCATCATGGCCTTTTCCAGAGCGGCGACGCTCTTTGGGCGGCCCACGTCAAAGTGGAGCACCATATGGGGAAAGACCATCATCCCTCTCAGCGGGAGCACGGGCATGCGCAAAAGCAGGCTTTTGCGGTTTGAATCCTGCATAGAAATCCTCCGATCGCCCGCAAAAAGGCGGGCGTGATTGCGCGCTCAGAAGCGGCGCAGAACGATTATAGCGGCATTTCCGGCCAAATGCAAGCCATAGGGCGGGATTGTCACAAACCTACGCCGCTGCCAGCAACCCCCATACATGGAACCGCGGCGTTCCTCACAAGCTAGCGGGGAACATGGGGAGGCGGAAGCATCCCGTGAATGGAGGTTTCTTGCGTTGGTCAGCGCCGTTTTGTTTGCCATTCAGCTATTGGTCACCATTGTGGTGGGCGTCTATTTCTACACCCAGCTTCGCCAGCAGCGCAGAGCGCAGCCGTCGCACCGCCGTGAGAGCGGCCGGGAATACGAGCGCCTGCAAAAGATGCGCGCGCTCAAGCTCAGCGAGCCGCTTGCCGAGCGCGTGCGCCCCGCGAAGTTCTCCGACATCGTGGGCCAGGAGGACGGCATCAAATCCCTCAAGGCCATTCTTTGCGGAAAAAACCCGCAGCATGTGCTGATCTACGGGCCTCCGGGCATCGGCAAGACCTGCGCCGCCCGGCTGGTGCTGGAGGCGGCCAAAAAGAGCAAGGGCACGCCGTTTCTGCCCAACGCGCCCTTTATCGAGATGGACGCCACCTGCGTGCGCTTTGACGAGCGCGCCATCGCCGACCCGCTCATCGGCAGCGTGCACGACCCCATCTATCAGGGGGCGGGCCCGCTGGGCGTGCAGGGAATTCCCCAGCCCAAGCCCGGCGCGGTGAGCAGGGCGCACGGCGGGGTATTGTTTCTGGACGAGATCGGCGAATTGCACCCCATCCAGATGAACAAGCTGCTCAAGGTGCTGGAGGACCGCAAGGTGATGCTGGAGTCGGCCTACTACAACCCCGACGACACGGGCGTTCCGCGCTACATCCACGACATCTTCAAAAACGGCCTTCCCGCGGACTTCCGCCTGGTGGGCGCGACCACCCGCAGCCCGCAGGAGATCTCCCCCGCGCTGCGCAGCCGTTGCATGGAGGTTTTCTTCCGCGCGCTGGAGCCGGAGGAAATCGCCGACATCGCCTTCCACAGCGCCGAGCGCGCCGGATTTTCCATGACGCGCGAGGATGCGCGCATGGTCGGACGCTTTGCCGCCTGTGGGCGCGACGCGGTCAACATCGTGCAGATGTGCGCGGGGCTTGCGCAGATGGAGGAGCGCACGGACATCCATACCGAGGACGTGGAATGGGTCGTCTATTCCGGCCACTACGCCGCACGGCCCGACCAGCACGCCGACACGCGCAACCGCGTGGGCGTGGTCCATGGGCTGGCCATCGTGGGCAGCCACCAGGGCGCGACCATGGAGATCGAAGCCGTGGCGCAGCCGGGCTGCGGCCGGCTGACCATCACGGGCATCGTGGAGGAGGAGGAGCTGGGCGCGGAAGGCCGACGCATCCGCCGCAAATCCACCGCGAGAAGCTCGCTGGAAAATGTCATCACCCTGCTCAACGGCATGGGGTATCATACCCATGACTATGACCTGCATATCAACTTCCCCGGCGGCACGCCCGTGGACGGGCCCTCCGCGGGCGTGGCCATGGCGGTTGTGGCGGCCAGCGCCCTTACCGGCCGGCCGGTGGACGGCCATGTCGCCGTGACGGGCGAGGTTTCCGTCCGCGGGCTGGTCAAGCCCGTGGGCGGGGTGCCCGGCAAGGTGGAAGCGGCCGAGCGCGCGGGCCTGAGCACGGTGCTCATCCCGCAGGACAACCGCATGGAGCGCTTCGAGCATACCACCATCGAGGTCTGCCCCATCGCCACGCTGGAGGAGGCGCTGGAGCGCATGCTGCTCCCCGCCTGCGCGCAGGCGCCCGCGGCCGCGGCCGGCATCCCCGCCGCCCCCGCGCCCGTGCTGGCCGCCGAGGAACAGACCGCCGCCGGCAACGGCTGAAATGACGCGGACGGCCCTTTGCAGGGCCGTCCGCGCCAGCGTGTCGAAAAAGCTCGCCTGCGGCGATCTTTTCCGACAAGTATGCGCCGTTTCCCTCTCGCCCCTGCGGGGCTCCCGGGCGGGAAACGGCGTAAGGAAACCTTGCTTTGCAAGGCTTCCGAATCCACCGCACATGTCGCTGGATTCGGATTTCATTCGGAGGGGACGGAGGGAAGCGTGTGCCCTGTGGGCACTTGCGCGAAGCGCAAAGCGACCCGAAGGAGTCAACCGAAACGAGCGGTGGGCGCGGCCAGCGCCCGCCGCGACGATTGAGGTTGCGGGTCTGTGGCCCTCCGAACCTCCCTGAAGGGTTTTTTGACAGTCTGAGGGGACGGGCGTATGCCCGTCCCCCCAAAAATCCACCGAGGTTTTTCAAATGATCCCCTTTTCCTTTGCCTTCTTCAGCGCGTCGGTCACATAGAACACCAGCGCGCACAGCGTGATACACACGCCCGCCCACAGAAGCAGCAAGTCCGGCGTGAGCGGCCAGCCCGCGCACACCCGCGTGAACCAGTCGTGGAAATAGCTGGCGACCAACCCCGCGATGAACACGCAGTGCGCCACCTTGCCAATCATGCTGGAATATACCACGATGCCGTGCCGGTACATGGCCACGCCGCCCAGGATCATCACCAGCTCCTTGGCCAGCAAAATGATGACGGCCGCCCACGGAACGACGGCCGGGATGGCCGGGGAGCCGATGGCCATGCTGAACAGGACGGTCAGCACCATCACCTTGTCGGCGAAGGGGTCCACCAGCTTGCCAAAGTCGGTGATGAGGTTATACTTGCGGGCGATGCGCCCGTCCAGCAGGTCGGTGAGGCTGGCCACCAGGAACGTTGCAAGCGCCGCATACTTTTGTCCGCCGATAAACAGCGCCACATACACCGGCACCAGCAAAAGCCGGATCATGGTCAGTATATTGGGCACATTCAGGTTCTTGCGGATGAACTCCTTGGCGGTCAAGATGATTGCCTCCTTGCGCTGTGTTCAAGGGTATTATAGCATCAACCCCGGAAACGGCGCAATACGCGATCGCCCGAAAGCAGCGGCGTACGCGGCTGAAAGCCGCAGTTTGGAGCTCCAGCGCCTTATTTGCGGCTGATTTTGACGGAGACGGGCTTTCCCTCCAGGGGCTTGCCAAAGACGTCCTCGCCATCCCTGGCGAAGCGCGTGACGCGGAGGGTGTCGCCGTCCAGGACCTCCACCTCCAGCAAGCCGGTCTGTAGCGCCGGGGTGTTCCGGCGCTTGAGAAGAAGCGCGCGCACGCCCTCCAGCAGTTTTTCGTCCTGTTCGTCCCAGTTCATGGGCGCGCGGTTCCACGGGTCGGCCATGCCGGTCATGCCGATCTCGTCGCCGTAGTAGACGGTGGGGGCGCCGGGAAGCGCGCAGAGGAGCTTGACGGCTTCCAGATAGCGCTTCTTGGCGGTTTTGAGCTCGCGCTTGCCCAGCGTCACCTTCTCGGCCTCAGCCCGGTCCATCTGCACCGCGCCCTCCCGGTCCAGCCCGCACAGGGCGTTGAGGATGCGGACGCGGTCGTGGCTGCCCAGCAGGTTCATCAGCGAATAGTAGAAGGGAGCGGGATAGACCTCCTGCTGGTGGAGGATGACGCGGCGAAGCTGCGAAGCGTCGATGACGCCGGTGAAGAAGTCGATCACCGCGCGGCGAAGCGGATAATTCATCACGCTGTCGAGCATATCGCCCAGGCAGTAGGAACGGTTGACGCCATAGGCGGTCTTGTTGCTGGCGTCCTCCCAGACCTCGCCCAGCAGCGTGGCGTCCGGGTCGGCCTGCTTGACGGCCTTTCGCATCTGACGAACCATCTCCACGGGTAGCTCGTCCACCACGTCCATGCGCCAGCCACACGCGCCGCGGCGAATCCAGGTGGTCATCACGCCGCTTTCGGGGTTGAGCAGAAAGTCGCGGTAGGAAGGGTTGTCCTTGTTGACGGCGGGCAGGGTATAGAAGCCCCACCAGGAATCGTAC
>CALVKX010000087.1 GCA_944333375.1 uncultured Eubacteriales bacterium | reverse complement strand
AGCCCACGCTGCGCGACATCGTGCGCGAGCTGCAAAAGCCCGGCCGCGACCCCCGGGACGAGCTGCCCAAGCCCATCCTGCGCACCGACGTGCTGGACATCAAGGACCTTACGCCCGGCATGGAGCTGATGGGCACGGTGCGCAACGTCATCGACTTCGGCGCGTTCGTGGACATCGGCGTGCACCAGGACGGGCTGGTGCACATCAGCCGCATGAGCGAGCGCTTCGTCCGCCATCCGGCCGAGGT
Source organism: uncultured Eubacteriales bacterium (assembly GCA_944333375.1). The sequence continues at coordinate 7,846 of CALVKX010000087.1, read as the reverse complement.
GGTCAAGGTGGGCGATGTGGTCAAGGTCTGGGTGCTGGAGGTCGACCTCAAGCGCCAGCGCATCGCGCTCACCATGGCGCCGCCCGGACAGCCCGGGCGGAAATGACGCGTTCGCGCGGGCTTTTGCGCCCGTTCCCCCTTGACAGCGCCAAAAAGTGGTGTACAATAAAGAGCACAACCGGCGTGCAGAAGCGCCGGATGAATAGAGGCGCGGCCGACATCGGTAGCGCGTGGGAGCCCTTCACCGGGCTGTGACCGCGCGAAAAAGGGGAGGCCGCCGAAGCGCCGGACCGGGTGAAGGGTGCGGACGCTGGGCGTCGGGAGAACATCCCGCCGACTGTCACGGCACAAGCCGTGGAGCGCTATTCGCACGTTTTTTTCCCGTTTTGTGGATCAAAGCAGCAATGGCGCAATGCCGTTGCTGCTTTTTTCATTTTATCACACACCGATGAGGAGGAAAGATCACCATGAAAAAGGTTCTCGCGCTCATCCTGGCAGCCCTCACGCTGCTCCCCTGTGCGGTCGCGGCCGCGGAGGGCACCTTCCGCGTGGGCATGGAGTGCAACTATGCGCCCTACAACTGGACGCAGGCCGAGCCCAGCGAGTACGCCGTGCCCATTGAGGGCGGCGGCGGTTACGCCGACGGCTACGACGTGCAGATCGCCAAGCGCATCGCCGAAGGGCTGGGCAAGGAGCTCGTGATCGTCAAGACCGAGTGGGACGGCCTGCCCATGGGCGTGATGAGCGGCGCGTTCGATGCGATCATCGCGGGCATGAGCCCCACCGAGGAGCGCAAGGCTACGCTGGACTTCAGCGACCCGTACCGCACCAACAAGCTGGTCGTGGTGGTGCGCAAGGACAGCGCCTACGCCTCCGCCGCTTCGCTGGAGGATCTGAGCGGCGCGACCATCACCGGCCAGCTGAATACCTTCCACTACACCGTCATCGATCAGATCCCGGGCGTGAACAAGGCGATGGCCATGGAGACCTTCCCCGCGATGATCGTGGCCGTGCAGAGCGGCGCGGTCGACGGCTACGTGGCCGAGGAGGATGGCGCGCAGGGCGATACCGCCGCCAATCCGGACCTGACGTACATCAAGTTTGACGAGGGCGCGGGCTTCGAGGCCTCCGAGGGCGATACGTCCATCGCCGTGGGCCTGGCCAAGGGCAGCGAGCTGCTTGCGCCCATCAACGAGATCCTGGCGGGCATCGACGATGCGACCCGCGATCAGCTGATGGCCGACGCCAAGGCGCGTCAGCCTCTCAACCAGTGACGAAACGGGAACGCGCCGGTAAGCGGCGCGTTCCCGTTGCCGCGCCCGCACTTCACGCCGGGGCGGCGTTAAAGGAGTTGCCTGCATGAACGCGTTACCAACCTCATTTTTCGGCTGGGTCGGCTTCATCCTGGAGAAGTACGGCACGCTGTTCCTCAGCGGCGTGGGCATCACGCTGCTGGTGGCCATCACGGGCACCGTCATCGGCTTTGCGATCGGTCTGCTGGTGGCGATCCTGCGCACCATCCCCGTCGCTCCGCGCGCGCCATGGTACCGGCGCCTGCCGCTGCGGGCGCTCTCCGCGCTGCTGAACGTGTACATCGAAGTCTTCCGCGGCACGCCCATGATCGTGCAGGCCATGGTCATCTATTACGGGTGCATGTACATGGGCCTGCGCATGCCCGTGCTGGTGGCGGCGGTGCTGATCGTGTCGATCAACACGGGCGCGTACATGGCCGAGATCGTGCGCGGCGGCATCATCAGCGTGGACAAGGGACAGAAGGAGGCCGCCTGCGCCATCGGCATGACGCACTGGCAGAGCATGGTGCACGTGGTGCTGCCCCAGGCGGTGCGCAACATCATGCCCTCCATCGGCAACGAATTCGTCGTCAACATCAAGGACTCCAGCGTGCTCAACGTCATCTCCGTCAACGAGCTGTTCTTCATGAGCAAGTCGGCGGCCGGCACCTATCTGCGCTACTTTGAGGTGTTCTTCATCACCGCGTGCATCTATCTGGCGCTCACCTTCACGATCACGCGCCTGCTGCGCGTGCTGGAGCGCAAGATGGACGGCAATACCAACTACATCATCTATGGCTCCCAGAGCGATTCCAAGGCCGCCATCGTCGTGCCCAAAGAAGGAGGTGTGCCCAATGACTGACGAAAGCGCGCCCATCCTGCGTGTGAGCGGACTGCAAAAGCGCTTTGGCGAGCACGAGGTGCTGCGCGGCATCTCGTTTGACGTGCATCAGGGCGACGTGGTCAGCATTATCGGCGCCAGCGGCAGCGGCAAGAGCACGCTGCTGCGGTGCATCAACTTTCTGGAACAGCCCACGGACGGCGCCATCCTGTTCCATGGCAGGAATGCAGAAACCGAGTGGAACCGTGCCCAGTACCACGCCAAGGTGGGCATGGTGTTCCAGAGCTTCAACCTCTTTGCCAACATGAGCGTGCTGAAGAACTGCGTCTCCGGTCAGGTGCGCGTGCTGCGGCGCGACCGCCGCGAGGCGGAGGAAAAGGCGCTCTTCTATTTGGACAAGGTGGGCATGGCGCCCTACCGCGACGCGCGTCCGGCGCAGCTGTCCGGCGGACAGAAGCAGCGCGTGGCGATTGCGCGCGCGCTGGCGATGGACCCGGAGGTGCTGCTCTTTGACGAGCCCACCAGCGCGCTGGATCCCGAGATGGTCGGCGAGGTGCTGAGCGTCATGCGTGAGCTGGCTGCCTCGGGCCTGACCATGCTGGTGGTCACGCACGAAATGGCCTTTGCGCGCGATGTAAGCCGTCGCGTCATCTTCATGGATGAGGGTGTGATCGCCGAGGAGGGCGCGCCGGAGGAGATCTTTGTGCGCCCGAGCCAGCCGCGCACCCGTGAATTCCTCAGCCGCGTTCTGGGAGCGTGACGGGCACGCTCGCCAACTCGTCGTTCCTTATCCATAGGGCGGCCGGCAGGCTTTTGCCCGTCGAATACACCGGCAGCCTGAAAAATAAAGGAGGGAATGCTGTGCTTGAACATCTGAATGGGAACAGAGGGCGCGCCGTGTCCGCCCGCGTGCTGACTGTCGTGTTCCTGCTGCTTGCGCTGCTCCCGGCGGGCCCGGCAGCAGCAGCTGACGATGACAGCTTCCTGTCCCCGCTCGCCTACTGGGGGCTGGACGACGGCGCTGCGACGGTCACAGAGGAGGACGGCGCCTGGTCGGCGAGCCTGCGCGTGGAGAAGCTGGACAGCAGGAGCGCCCTGGACGAGTATGCGATCTTCCTGGTGGGGACATACCCCTTTATCCTGTCCGATACGTCGTTTCAGGAGGAAGAGGGGAGCTACGCCTGGAGCTACCGCTTCAGCTATATCGGCTCGGCGGCGGTGGAGTCCCTGCCCGGGAAAGAGGGCTGCAATCTGTGGCTTCATGCCTCCGCCCATGGGACGTGGGACTATACCGAGATCGGCTGGGCGTGGAGCGACGGCCTGAATCCGGTGAGCGGCGATCAGAGCGCCCAGGCCAGCCCGGCGCGCGAGGAATCCGCGCAGGGCGCGGGCAGCGCGCAGGCCGCGGGCAATGCGCAGGAGCTGGTCGCGCAGCCGCTGACGTCGACTGCGGCCGCGCCCGGCGATGCGGAGCTGATGGCGCTGGAATACTATGCCGACGGGCTGAAGGTGGGCTCGCTGGGCGAGGACGGCAGCGCGAGGACGCGGTCGCTGGACGGCACGGCCTCGGACTACCGCGTCCTGGAGGCGTATGTGGACCTGCTGTGCACGGCGTATTCCTTTGAACTGGTGGATACGCCCTACTATGAACAGATGCGGGATACGTTCTTCGACTTCTGCCTGCGCTATACCGGATCTGCGTCTCTGTATGGCAGCGAGATCCGGGGTGTATTCAGCGACACTCCCTGCAACGTGATGATCTACGGCACCATCGACGGCGACGACCTGGAAGGATACATCTACTACGACCGGGCGTTGACCGCGCGCGACGGCGGCTATCGCTATGGCAGCGCCTCGGCCGATACGGGCTTTGTGGGCGATTCGTTTGCCGCCGGCCTGTACCGCCTGAGCGACGGCAGCTTCGCCACGGATGACGGCGCGCTGCAGGCAGCGCCCGGGCAGGCCATGGTCGTCCAGGACGGGGCAGCATCGGTGTACAACGCCCGGGCCGTCTACGATACGCAGAGCAGCCATCTGGAGTTCTGGGTGGAGGACGACCGGGACGGCGCATACATCCAATGCTACTTCCCGCTCTCCCAGGACATCGCGACCGGGCAGATCTATACGGAAGAGGACTTCATCGTGGAATCCAGCTATGCCGTCAAGGCGGGCGGCCGGTTTGAGGACATGCCGTCCTATACATGGCCTACCATGTTCGCCGCGTGGCACGGGAGCGAATACGTCGTGCCCGTCCTGGGCATGGGCGGCGACATGAAGCGCCTCAACCTGCGGGTGATGTACGCGGACGGCGAGACGGCGGTGCTGTACGCCTGCGCCCAGTTTGCCACCGCGCCGCGCGAATTGGAGGTATTGATGGCGGTCTCGTTTGCGGACGCCGAGACGACCAGCGCGCAGGCATCCGCCGGCGCCGGCGGAAAGCAGCAGTGCAGCGCCTGCGCCGGCAGCGGGAATTGCACCCGCTGCGGCGGAACGGGCCGCTTGTACAAGACCCTGCCCGGCACCACCGAGCGGGTGGAACAGGACTGCACGTCCTGCCGGCCTGCCGGCAGCGGACATTGCAGCTTCTGCAGCGGCACCGGCTATCGCTGAGCGCCGGAGAGAAACATCAAGCGGAAGATTTGGAGGTATTACTAAATGAAAGTAATTGCCATTGCTGCTGTTACAGCAGGTGGAAAAACCACGATTGTTAATGAAATCAAGAAGAAACTACCTAAAGCGACATCGCTTCATTTTGACGATTATTCTTTTGATGGAGAAGTTAAGGACTTTTATAAATGGACTTTAGATGGTGCGGATTATAGCATATGGGATTTAAGTCCGTTAGAAAAAGACATTAAATCAATAAAAAATAGTGGTTCATATGAATACTTATTATTGGATTATCCATTTGCGTATCAACATAACACAATAAAAGATTATATTGATTATGCAATATTTATTGATACGCCTTTAGATATTGCAATGGCAAGAAGAATACTGAGGGATTATAAAGATGCAACCGCTGAAGAAATTCGTAATGATATGGAAACGTATTTAAAATATGCTCGAATCGCTTATATACAGATGCTAAAAGACATACTTCCCTTGTCAGACTATGTGGTTGATGGAACAAAAGAATTAGAAGTCCTTGTAGATGAAATTTTAAGAGTAATTACAGGAAGCTAAATCCCGATTTGGTTTATCGGGCAGAATAGCTTAAAAACAGAATAATATCATAATTGGAGCAATCATTAAACGGTTGCTCCTTTTTATATGCTGAAATGTGAAGCAGCAAATTAAAATTCACAACAAAATTCAAGGAAGGAGAAATGTTTTATGGCTAATTATCAGGAATTTATGCAAAAAGTCAACGCCGGATTTGCGCTGTGAGCCGCAAACCCGGCGTTGACTTATGCAGCTTTTCGGATGCGCAGCAGCAGCAGCACGAGGCTGACGCCTAGCAGCAGGTGCCCGATGCCGCCGACGCCGGAGATCGACGCGTCCAGCCCGCGGGACAGCGGCAGGCTCAGCGCCTGCGCGACGCCCCGGACCACCAGGGCCACGGCGGTGACGTTCAGCCCCACATGGTAGAGCGCGATCGTGCGCCCGGTCTTTTCACCGGAAAAGCGCAGGCTCTTTTCCAGCAGCAGCAGGAGCAGAAAGAACACCATGCCCAGCAGGAAGTAGTGCGTGTGCACCACGGAGAGCGTGGTCTTGCCCGTAAAGCCGTTGAACTTGGTGAATTCCCGATAGAATACCCCGCCCGCCATGGCGAGGAGCGCGTATGCGAGCGCTGCGTTGGCATAACGTTTCACTTTGCGTACCTCCTTCAATCAGTTGCATTCTCTCCGCATGGCGCGGTAGCCGATCAGCACCGTCCATACGTATGCGCAGGTCTTGGGGATCATCAGCATGCCGATCATCGGCACGGCGTCGGCCCAGAGCACGACCGGAATGTAAAAGCCGAAGCTCAGGACGATGGTCAGCCACATCCAGCGGAAGGCGGCGTCGTTTGCGGCCCTGGCGCTGCGATAGAACAGCACGATGATCACAGCGCCCAGCAGCGCAAACGGAATGTTGCGGTAGACGCCCCAGGCGAGCGGCGCAGCGGCGCTGAGCCAGTCGTTTTGCGGCATCATGCACAGCAGTATACGGACGCCCGCCAGGGCATAGACCGCGGCGGTCAGCGTCTTTTGGCCCTGGATGCGGTAGCGATACCGCCAGACGTAATACAGCAGCACGTAGAAGACCGTCATGGTGATGGACGTGATCCACTTGCCGGCCCCCAGCGCCACGGTGTAGCTGTCCAGCCCCGTGGTGCACAGCGCCAGCGCGCGGGGAATCAGATGGAATGCGTCTCCCGCGCCCAGCACCACGGCCATGCAGCCGAACAGGCGGAACTGCCGGTTGCCCCGGCTGCCCCGAATCATGCGCAGGCCGAGGGTGATGACGGTGATCAGGTATACCGCATCGAATAGAGTCTCTACAAGGGCTTGCATGCGGTTCATCCTCCTCTTTGTATGAACATTGTTCATGTTGGTCCGTAAAAAACGGCTCCGGACCGCCCGTCAGTACAGCACCCTGCGGGCGATCTCCAGCACGGCGCTCGGGTCGTAATCCTGGCGGAGCATGGCGGAGAGCATTAAGGAAAAGAGCACGTTCGCAAAGGCCTCTGGCGAAAACGCCTCGTTGAAGGCGTCCGCGCGCACATGAGGATCCCTCTGGATCACTGCGCACAGGCTTGCGCGGATGTGTTGCCAGGTTTTCAGCATCCGTTCGCGCCCCTGCGACCTGCTGCCCTGGGCAAAGCGGAGGGAATGGATGCTGAAAAAATGCGGGTATTGCCCCGCGCCGTATTCCATGCGCCGGTATAGCCATTGGATGCAGGCAGGGACGTCGGCAAAGGCCTCCGCGTCCGGCGCGTGGTGGAAGATGTCGCGCCAGACGCTCTCCACACTTGCGCCGATGAGCTCGTCCTTGGAGCGGAAGTAGTTGTAAATCGTGCCAACCGACACGCCGCAGGCCTCGGCCACGGCGCGAATGCTGACTGCTTCCCACCCCCTCTGCCGGATCAGGTTACGGCTTGCCTGAAGGATTTCCTCCTGAGAGGTCGCCATGGGATTCAAACGCATCACCTCAACATGAACAATGTTCATTATAGCGGATCCTCATGGACCTGTCAAGCGAAACCCTGCAAAACCATGCCGTTCCCCCGGCCAATACGACAGGCTCCGCCTTTCGATCGCATCACGAAAAGCGGAGCCCGTGTGATTGGATATGGCGCCCATACCAGAAAGTGAACCAATCCGGCGAAAGGGGAGAAAGGGTAAAATGGAGAATTCAGGAACCACGATGTCCTTGATGGTACCAATTCCAAGCGTTGCCGACAGGATGTCGCCACGAAGATTTATAGCATCCGCAACTTGCGCCAACCTGCTGACGATAAACATATCAGTATAATGAGCGCCGCTATTGAAATGCTCCGAATACGCACCTATTCAAAGAGTGGCTGTTCCCGTAAATGTAGGAAATCGCCTTAACTGCCATGCCCACTGAGCCTGTGACATAGACACTTTCAGTAGACGGTTCAGCGAAACGTTCGGATGATATCAAAATTCCCTACCGGGATTGTATCCAATCCCGGTAGGGAATCTGGTGCCGGTGGCCGGACTCGAACCGGCATGGAAAGATCCGCCGCATTTTGAGTGCGGTG
>CALVKX010000086.1 GCA_944333375.1 uncultured Eubacteriales bacterium | reverse complement strand
CTCTCCAAAATCAGGGGTTTTTCAACGGTCTGAGGCCCGCCAAAGCGCAGTCGCTTTGACGGGCCTTCTCTGCTTCTATGGGGTCTCTTCCTTCAAATCCGTCATATCACCGGGCACCAGCGCGATGGCGTCCTCCCAAAGGGGCCCGGCGCTTCCGCCCGTATCAACCGGCGCGGCATACACCATCGCGGGCAGGTTTTCCAGCGCGGGCATCCGATAATGGATCTCGGTGTAGCGGTTTCCCAGCTCGTCGGTCTGCCAGCCGCCGCTGTCCTTTTCCATCCACGTGTCCTGAAACCGCAGGGGCTCCCTCCGCTCATCGTAGAAGGCAAAGGTGGACGCCGCCTGCTCGATCCGCTCCTCCGTCCAGCCGCCGCCGACCGGGTACAGCCTGGCCCGCAGGGTAAAGCCCATGACGTCGATGAACGCCTGCTCGACCCTCACGCCGTAGTGAACGGGCGTGCCGTCCGATTCCGCCCTGCACAGCGGGATGGCGTTTTCCCTATCCCCGCTCAGGGCGAAATCAATCGTGAAATCGTCCAGCAACGCCATGTTTCCATAATGAACATACAAATCCGCCACGGTGTACATCATGGATTCAAGGCGCTTCATCTCCCGCGTCTCCTCGGCGGTCAACGCGCGTTCCAGGGCATAGTAGGGTTCAAGCTGCGCATAAACGGCGTTCTGTCCGGGGTCGTTTCGCGCGGCAACGCGGTCGTATTCCACCTGGAACTCGCCATGGTCGCCGGTGAGAAATACCTTGCCCCGCCCAATCGCCTCGTGGAGCTCTTCTTCGCTGGGGAAGTCGCTTTTATGCACGATTTCGCCGCCCGGAACCAGCAGCGCCAGCCTGACCTTCACATGCGCATCAGGCGGAAGCGGCTGGCTCAGGACGCAGGTCAGGCCGCCGGATACGCTTCTGCTCCCCTCGCTCAGGGGATTCCCCACAAATCGGTTGAGCACGTTGGTGTCCTGCGGGAGCGCATCCTCGCCGTCCACGGCAACGCCCAGCAGATGCGCCCAGACGGGCCGATCCGCCATGATCGAAAACGCCATGGAAAGCTTGTCGCCGCTCGCGAGGGCTTCCGTCACCGTTACCGATACGCCCTTTGCCGAATGTTCCGCGTTCACGCTTTGCACAAGCTCCCGCTGCCGGGCGGCCGGCTTTGCGCTTCCGCGGAAAAGATAGTCCAGCAGGCCCGTTCCGGCGGCCAGGCCCACGGCCATTGTCACAAGCATCAGCACGATCACCACGATGAACGCGGCAGATACCTTCTTCACAGGCTCCTCTCCTTTCGCTTTCGCAAGAACCCGCTGCGCCAGCCACGGATCGCTCTTCACATCGGCAAGCGAATGTTCGACCGCCCTCTGAACCCGTTCCCGTTCTTCATGCAGGGTCATGAACGTCACTTCCTTCCAAGGCAGAGCGCAGCTTTTTTCTTGCGCGGTTCAAACGGCTGCCGACAGCCTGCCGGGAGATTCCCAGCATCCCGGCGGCCTCGTCGCAGGTCGTTCCCTGTAGCCAGCACAGCAGCGCGACCTCGCGCAGCTTGATGGGCAGGTTCAGAATCTCGGTCGTGATTTCCTCGTCCTCATGGCTTGCCGACGCGGATCGTCCGGCAACCATGTCCAGGGTCACCGAATGGTCGACATATCTGAACCATCCCGACCTGCGCATGTTTTTGCAGGTGTTGATCGCAATGCGCGTCAGCCAGGTTTTTTCGGATGCGTCTCCCCGGAATCCGTCCAGATTGCGATAGGCTTTGATGAACGTCTCCTGCACCGCGTCCTTCGCCTGCTCCTCGTCGCGCAGGTACATGATGCAAAGGCGAAGCAAGGGAAGCTGGTACAGGTTGACCATGCGCTCGATTCTCGCTTCCTTGCTGTCAGGGCCCTTGACAGCCTCCACGGCGGCCTCACCACCTTTCACCTATTAGACACAGCGGATCAGGGAAAGCGCCACCCGCGTGCAAAAAATTACCCGTCCGCCCCGGAGGGACGAAACGTGCCGCCGTCGGTTTGCATACAAAAAAAGAGCTCCGGCTGGAAAGCGGAGGCTCGTATGCATGGTCCCGCGCGCCGGCCGCAAGTCCCTACCGCCCGGCGTTTTGGGGCCAGATCAGTTGTTCAGCGTGACCTTGAAAAGGTACTGCGGCAGGATATGGCGGTATTCCTCGTACAGCCCCACCTGCCGGAAAAGGCGCACATAGTAGCGGTAGAGCCAGATCTTGACCCTGATGCCATAGCAGGGATGGATCATCACCTGGCGCGAGGTGGACAGCGCCAGCCCGCCGGGGTTGCGGACGTAATCATAGACGGGGTCGGCGAGCACGGCCACGCGGCAACACCAGCGATAGTATTCGGTGTTGAAGGCGAAATCCTCGCCCCAGGGCAGGCGGCCGTCGCAACGGATGGCATTTTTGGCAATCACGTCGCGGCGGTAGAGCTTGTTCCACATCACGGCATAAAAAAAGCTGTTGGGATGCTCGGCCATCCGGCCGAGAAACTGGCGCTGGCTGAGGAGCATGTCCCGATCCAGAAAGCCCCGCTTCTGACGGATAAGGCCGATCACCTCGGTATAGGGCGCGATCACCAGATCACATTCCCGGCTCCTGATCGCCTCCACCATCCGCTCGGTGGCGTCCGCAGGGAGGCGGTCGTCGCTGTCCACAAACTGCAAATAGTCGCCCGACGCGTTGTCGATGGCGAGGTTGCGCGCAGCCGCCACACCGCTGTTCCTCTGCGAAAAGACGCGCACACGCGGGTCCCGCGCGGCGAAATCCCTGAGCACGCGAAGGCTCCCGTCCGTGCTGCCGTCGTCCACGGCCAGCACTTCCATATCCTCAAAGCTCTGTCCCAGGATGCTTTCCAGGCAGGCCGGAAGGGTCTTTTCCGCATTGTAGACCGGCACGATCACGCTTACGGCCGCGTTCCCCATGACATCCCCCTCCCAGGCGGTCATGCCCTGATCCCGTCCTCCTTGCGCTCCTGATCCGGCTGCGCGCCGGCCAGGCCCACATCCTCCAGACGTACGGTCATATCCTCCAGATGATTGATGGAGTGCTCGGTCTTGACCCAGGTGGTCTGCTGGCGGTGCTTCACAAGCCCCACCACCTGCGCCCAGCCCGCCAGCATGGTGTTGATGAGCATACTCCAGAGCATGGGCAGAAGAATCCTGAGGTTTACTCGCTTATGATTGTCCAGCCATTCGCCCATGTAGAACAGAAAGATGAACGAATAGAAGAACAGCACGATTCCGGGCCAGTTGAGCGTCAGCCAGCTCTCCATGGTGGCGTGCACGGGCGCGCTGTCGATCCAGCCCGCCAGCTTGAACAATTCCATCAAAAGCCCCAGCGCAAGCTGGATCACCAGCACCACATAGGGCGTGAGGCTGTACATATAGAGAAATGTGGAAAAGAATTCGCCAAAGCCGATGCGTCGCTGCAGCAGCGCCCGAAACAGCCGGCCCGTGTTTTTGAACGCCACGAACCAGTGGCCCTGCGCCCAGCGCGTGCGCTGGCGGAAGCTGGCATAAAAGCGCGTGGGCTTTTCGTCGTAGATGCGCACGTTGTTGTTCCACAGGATGCGCTTTCCGTCGCAGGTCGCCTCGATCTGCAGTTCAAAATCCTCGGTGAGCGACATGGCCGTCCAGCCGCCGCGCCGGTGCAGGTAGGCCGCGGAGACGGCAAAGCCCGTGCCTCCGATGACGCTGTTGAGGCCCAGACGGCTCTTGGCATACTGAAAAAACCGGTTGGTGATGGTGTAGGTCATGTAATAGAACATGGCCACCAGGCCCTTTCGGTTTTTGCAGCCCAGGTAGCATTGGATGATGTCGGCCTTGCCTTCGGCCGAGAGATACTGGCTGTTGACCTCCAGAAACATGTTGGGGTCCACCAGGTTGTCGGCGTCAAAGAACATGACCATATCGTAGCGGTCCTCATAGCCCTCCAGCGCATTGAGGGCCTTTTGCAGGACGATGGGCTTGCCTGTGGGCGCGTCCGGGCCTTCCTTGTGGCTTTCCAGAACGTTGGCGCCCATGCGCCGGGCGACCTCCACGGTCCCGTCGGTACAGTTGTCGGCCAAAATATAGAAATCATACAGTTCCCGCGGATACTCCATATGCTCCAGGTTATCGATGATATCCGCGATCACCGCCTCCTCGTTGTGGGCGGGAACCAGCACCAGAAAGCGCAGCTTCGGATCGTGGTCCTGATAATTTTTGGTATTGCGCTTGAAGCCAAAGAAGCTGATGACCAACTGGTAGAACAGCATTAAAACCAGCCAGGCGCTCATTACGCCCATCACGACTTCAATGACTGCCGTTACGATCTCCACGGGCTAACATCCTTCCATCTGCATGTCCGGCAACAGGCAACACTTATTTATACTATATCCCCCGCCGCCTGTCAATGCATGTCATAAAACGAACATTCCCCGATGAATTCCCTCAGGATGCTCAGCGGCGGAATCTCCCCCATCACATCGCCGTCCACGGGGAGGAAGTAATGCAGGACCTTGAGCAGCCGGCGCGCCGCCAGGTGCTCCGGCGCGCTGGCGGGGATGGTAAGCAGCAGCTCATAGGCCATGGTCTTGAGCACGGGAAGCTCGTAGTGCAGGGAGGTGTTGAACATCACGTCGGCCTTTTCCATGTTGGGAAAGATCCAGCGTTCCTCTCCCGCGCGTACCTTGGGCCACATGTCGATGGTCTGGATGGGCGAGGTGCTGCGAAAGCGCATGTCGCGCACGATGCGCCGCAAAAGGCGCACGTCGGTGGTGCGCACACGGTTGTGGTTGTCGAGGTTGACGCAGCCCAGGACGCCGACATAGATGCCGAAGGTGAGCTGCTCGGGCACCTCGGAGATGATGCGGTCGTTCATCCCGTGGATGCCCTCCAGCAGAAGCTGTTCGCCGGGGCCGAGGGTCATCTCATAGCTTTCCTTTTTCCGGCTGCCGGTTTTGAAGTCGAAACGCGGCATCCATACCGTATGCCCGCTGAGCAGCTCCTCCAGGCAACTTGTGAGCAGCGGCACGTCCAGCGCGTCCACATGCTCCAGATCCGGCTTGCCATCCTCCTCCAGAGGGATGTCGCAGCGGTCGCGGTAGAAGTCGTCCAGCGACACCAGGTGCGGCCTTTGCCCCAGCACGCGCAGATGCACGGCAAGGCGGTTGGCAAAGGTGGTCTTGCCGCTGGAGGAAGGGCCGAAGATCATGATGACGCGCGCCCCCCGGCGCACGATCTCATCGGCGATGCCGGCGATGGACTTGTCATGCAGCGCCTCGTTGGTGCGGATGAACTCGCGCAGGCGTCCCTCGCGGATCATGCGGTTGACGTCCGCGGCGTTCTCCGCGCCCAGGATGCCGCACCAGCGCTGGGAGGTAGCCAGCGCGCGCAGAAAGCGGGCACGGGAAACATAGGGTGCCGGGACGTCGGGATTGTCCGGCGAGGGCGCCAGGAGCACCAGCCCGGGAAAGTGCGGCTTGAGCGCGAAGGCGTGCACCCGTCCCGTGGAGGGGAGCATCGCCCCGTAGAAATACTCGCACAGCGGTCCGATGCGGTACATCGTGATGGTCTTGCGGGGCCGATAGCGCAAAAGCTGCGCCTTGTCCTCCCAGCCCTCCTTCTCAAAATGGGCGATGGCCTCCTCGCGCGTCCACTCCTCCTTCTGGAAGGGCAGGTCCTGCCGCACCAGCTCGCGCATGTCCTCCTCGATGGCGCGCGTCATCTCGTGCCCGATTTCGCCTTCCAGCAGGCGGATATAGAGGCCGTACCCCACGGAATTGAGCATGCGCACCCGTTTTTCGGGATAGAGGCGCTTGAGGCTGAGCAGGAAAAGGAAGCGAAGCGAGCGCTCATACACGCGCCGCCCCTCCTCGTCCTGATACGTCAGCGGCTCGAGGGTGCAGTCCTGCGTCAGCGGCTCGGCCAGCTCCACGCACACGCCGCCCCGCATGACGCACAACACGCGCCGCGCCTGCTCCTCCTCCATCAGGGCATTGACCGCCCCGCTCACGGTTGTGCCGGGGGCAAACGTCCCCGTGCGCTCCCCGACCGTCACCCGGATCATGGCTTCACCGGCCATCTCCGCGCCCCCTTTCTCCCTCAGGCGTCCTCAAAGGGCATGTTGCTCAAATAGGCTTGGGAAAGGTCCTCCACGTCCACATTCTCAAAATCTCCGCGCTTGAGGCGGTATTGGTACTGCAGCTCCTTGGTATGCACGTAGGCCCGCGTCTGGCGGTTGGCGGGCAGCACGCTCAGGTGCATGCCCTTCTGGCCGTCGGGGAGCTGCGAAAAGCGCACCTTGACAAACATCAGGCCGTGCTGCTGGCAGCGGCTCAGCGCCACATACTTGCCCGCCGCCTGGGGGATGAGCGCCGTCTGGCGCCTGGTGGGCTGGCCGCAGGTGGGGCACTTGGGCGCCGCAAGCGCCTCGCCCTCCAGCGCCTCGCGCACGGAGGGCACCAGGTCGGTCACGCGGAAGCGGCTGCGGCGGTCGTTGTGGCACAATTTGCGCGGCTGCTGCTCGTAGTTGAGCACGTCCAGGGGCACGGGGAGCTTTTGCAGCACGCGCGCGGTATAGTATGCGTCGTGCATGGCGTTGTGAAAGCTGCGCTCCTCGTCCACCTCCACACCCAGCGCCTCCATGGCGGTCTTGAGCGCGGTCTGCCCGCTCTTGCCCGCCGCCGCGGCATAGAGCCGTTGCAGGTCATACATCTTGGGCAGAGGGCGCTCGACGCGGAAAAAGTCCACATTCTGCTGAAGGACGCTCACGTCGTCGCACCCCCAGGTCACAAAGGCGCAGTCCTCCCCGCACCAGTCCATAAACGACTCGAACGCTTCGGGAAAGGCGGGGGCGTCGGCGAGCACTTCCTGCGTCAGCCCCGTCATGCGCCGCACGCGGGGATGGATGGTCTGATAGTGCGTTGGCCTGACCGGCATGGAAACGGTGTCCACGATCTCAAGCCGCTCGTCCAGCTTGGCCGCGCCAAACTGGATCACCTCAAAGAGCAGCCGGTCCCCCACACGGCGGTAGGCCGCGCTCTGGTAGCTGGTCGGCTGGTTCCATTCCAGGTCCAAGACGATAAACTGCATGTGCATTACTCCAAAGCATCAAGGGTTTGCGCCGCGGCGGCGCGCCCGGCCAGAAAGCCGGTGGAAAAGGCGATGTGCAGGTTGAAGCCGCCGGTGAGCGCGTCCACGTCCACGGCCTCGCCCGCGGCGTAGAGGCCGGGCACGAGGCGGCTTTGCATGGTCGAGGGGTCCAGCTCCCTCACGCTCACGCCCCCGCGCGTGACGATGGCCTCCTCCAGCCCGCGCGTGCCCGAAAGCGGGATGTTCAGCGCCCGGAGGGTTTCCTCCAGACGCATCCGCTCCTGGCGGGAAAGCGTGCCGGCGGGCTTGCTGGGGTCCAGGCCGCAAACCTGCGCCACCGCTTCGGCCAGGCGGGCGGGCAGAAGCCCGCAGAGCACATGGCCGAGCTGCTTTCTGGGCGCGGCGGCCACGTCGCGCAGGATGCGCGCGTCAAGCTGCGCGTCGCTGAGACCGGGCTTAAGGTCCACCGCCAGCGTCATCTCCCGCGCCGGAAGGCCCGTGAGGTAGGCCGAGGCGCTCAGGACCAGCGGCCCGCTCACGCCCAAGTGCGTAAAGAGCATCTCGCCCAACTCGCTGTACAGCCGTTTTTTACCCCTGGACAGGGTCAGGCGCACGTTCCTGAGCGACAGCCCCGCAAGCGCCCGCACCCATTGCGCGGGGCTCTCCAGCCCCACCAGCGAGGGAAGGGCCGGGGCAATCGTGTGGCCACATTCCCCCAGCCATACCCAGCCGTCGCCCGTGGAGCCGGTGGAGGGGTAGCTCGCGCCGCCCGTGCACACGATGGCGGCGCCGCAGGGCACGCTCCCGCCACCCGTCAGCCTCACGCCCGCCACCCGGCCGCTTCGCAGCTCGATTCCGCTCACGCGCGTATTCAGCCGCACCTGAACGCCCAGGCGGCGAAGCTGCCGCTCAAAGGCGCGGGTCACGTCGCTGGCCTTCTGGCTGGCGGGAAAGACGCGGTTGCCCCGCTCGACCACCACCGGGCAGCCCCAGCGCTCCATGGTTTCCATCAGCGCCGCGGGCGAAAGCGCGTCCAGCGC
>CALVKX010000085.1 GCA_944333375.1 uncultured Eubacteriales bacterium | reverse complement strand
CGTACATGGCGCACACCGCGCCGTCGGCGTATCCGAAATCCGACTGCAGGATCATCGGCTGCATAAAAAGCCCTCCCATCCCAGATGGTTCTTGCACAACAGGGCAAGTATACCCGCGGCAGGAGGGCTTGTCAACAGGTTTTTTGCTTTCCTGTGCCATTGGGGTTTTTGCCTTTTTTCGTCATTCGCCGCCCGTGCCGCGCGAGCGGTTGGAAGCCATGTTCCGGGAAAAAATCTTCCCTTTCTGACATCCCTGTGCTATAATAAGGCAAATGAAAAATGAACAGGAGGTCACCGACATGGCTCAAACCAAATCCACGGCCGCCACTCCCCGCAACCAGACCCCGCTTTATATTGTGTGCTTTGCGCTGCTCGTCGCCGTGGTGCTGGCCATCGTTGGCTTCGCGGGCAAAAATACCGCCGAAAGCCAAAACGCAGAGCTGACCGCCCAGGTTGAGGATCTGACCGCCGCCAAGGGCGAACTGGAGGAGCAGATCACCGCCCTCAACGCCGGGCTGGAAGGCAAGGATGAGGAGATTACCAAGCTCAACACCCTGCTGGAAAACGCCGAGGCCGTGCGCACGGACCTGGAGGGGAAACTGGCCGATGCCGAGGCGCTGTCCACCGACACCCAAGCCCAGTTGACCGAGGAACAGGAACGCGCCACCGCGCTGGACGCCTCTCTGGATAAGTATGTAGAGACGCTTACCGACACGCAGGCTCAGCTCGCCGACGCGCAGGCCCAGCTGGTACAGGAGCAGGAGCGCGCCACCGCGCTGGACGCCTCTCTGGATAAGTACGTGGAAACGCTCACCGATACGCAGGCGAAGCTGACGGAAGCCGAGGGACTGGTCGCCAGCCTCACTTCGCATATCGAAGCGCTGACCGGCGAGAAGGAATCCCTGCAGGCGGAGCTTGACGCGCTTAAAGAGAGCTCGGACAAAGCCGCCGTGGACCTGGCGGCACAGATTGAGACGCTGACCGCCGACAAGGCTGAATTGGAGGCGCAGGTGACCGAGCTTAACGCCGAGCTCGAGGACACCCAGGCCGAGCTGGTTTTGCTCAACGAACTCATCCCGACGACAACGCCCATTCCGACCGTTACGCCCAGAGCGACCATTTCGTCCAATTCCGCCTCTGTGCCGTAATGAACGCCTGTGAGAAGGCGCTTTCCGAATTTCTTTCGGAAAGCGCCTTCTTTTTTAATTCAGATTTTCCAGCAGCATGATCGGCCCGTCCTCGTAGAGCACGGGATACTCTCCCAGGATATCCCAATCCATGCCCACGTCGTGGCAGATCAGGTAGGCCCGTTCCTGCTCCTGGCAAAACGCCTCGATGCCGCCGTTGACGCACACCAGGTCGCCCGCGAGCATCGCCGTCAGCTCGTCATCCTGCACCCAGGAGCGGTAGTCGACCGCGTAATAGTTGTTTTCGGACTCGTACTGCACATAGATGCGGGTGCCCGGGTCCAGCTCGCGGTCAAACATCTCCCATAGCAAACGCTGGTAGCGGTCGCTGTTGCCCGACGCGCGCACGTTCTCCCAGTTCGTTACGCCCATGAAAGCCATCACCGCGGCCGCGGCCAGCAGGCATCCCACGCGGGGAACCGCCTTCCAGCCCGCTTGCAGCACGCCTCTTGCCAGCTTGCGCCCCGCGAGCCCGAAGCCGACGGCCAGCGCGGGCAGGGAGACGAAAATGTACCACGACAGCTTGCTCACACACAGGGTGTAGAGCAAAAGCGGCAGGGCAAACCACAGCAGGATACCCCACTGCTCATGGGTCAGGCGGGAGCGCTGCGCAGCCTTCCACACCAGCGCCACCAAGACGGCGGCGCCCGCCGCGACGATGGCGGGGTCGGACAGCAGGTACCGCACGTAGTACAGCGCGTCGCCCCTGTGCTCCTCGTGCACGGTCGTCGCGCGCTTGAGCACGTCGATGGAAAGCATCTTTTCAAAGAACACCAGCCCATCCCGCTGGAAGCGCGCGATGGCCCAGGGCGCGATGGGCAGGAGGCCAAACACCACCAGCGCGGCATAATGGCGGGGGCGGAGCCTGCGGATCTCGCCGGTGACGCACAGGTAGGCCAGGCAGGTCACGGGGATGAGCGCGGCGTGCCAGCTTTTGCTCATGAACGCCAGCCCGAAGCAGATGGCCGTGCCATAGAGCAGACGAAGGTTTCGCCTGCTGTCCAGCATGCACAGCATCCCCGCGGTGTAAAACAGCAGCATCTGCGCGTCCGCGTCGCCAAAGCGGGCGAAATGCGCGCCATAGACGAAGGCGCAGCCCAGCAGCAGCAGCTGTGTGCACAAGCTGGCGACGCTGCCGAAGCGCCGCTTGGTCCACATCGCGAGGAGGATCATCGTCAGCAGCATGCTCAGCGCGCTGTAGAAGCGCAGCCCCAGGGCGTTGAAGCCAAAGAGGCGGTAGCCCAGGATGATGCAGTAATCCGTCAGCGGAGGCTTGAGGTTCCAGTAGTCCGGCTCCCCGCGGTAGGTGGTCACGACGTAGTCGCCGCTTTGCATCATCTCATAGGCGTTGATGCCGTGGCGCGCCTCGTCGCAGTCGCTGATGCCCGTCTCGCCCAGCTTTGTAAAGAGCAGAAAGCCGCCCGCCGTCAGCAGCGCCGCGATCAATACCCAGTAAAGCAGTTCCTGCCAAAGCTTCTTGTGCATATCATCGCTCCTTTGGGGTCAGCAGTCAACCGACAGGTTGGCAATAAAACGGATGCTCATTTCGTCATGCAGCGCCGTCGCGTGCGGCAGGCGGCAGACGGCCCTTCCCGCGCGCTTGACCCGCACGAGCGCCGGCCAGGTGTGCTCCGCGTCCGAGCACAGCGCCCGGTACACGCCCCGGGGCACATCCTGCTTGCCGTTGGGCATCATGTACAATTCCCATCTCCCGCCCTCATGCGCCGCCACCGCCGCCTGGCGCAGATAGGGGCGGCCCAGCAGTTCGCGGGCGGCCGTCACGTCGCCCTGGCCGATCCGCTGTCGGATCGCGGTCGAGCTGACCTCCTGGCCGCGCAGGGTGATGCGCGGCACCACCGACGTGACAAAGCCCAGCGCGCCGCCCAGCGCCGAGAGCAGCGCCGGCGTTCCCCCGCCCTTTTTCCCGAACGTATGATTGTAGCCGCACACCACATCCGTGGGATGAAACTGGCGCACCAGGTCTCCCACGTACACCTCCGGCGGCATGTCCATCACCGAACGGTCAAAGGGCATCGCATAGAGCACATCCACCCCCAGCGCCTCCATCAGCGCGGCCCGCTCGTCAAAGGTGGTCAGCATGGGCGGGCATTTCTCCGGGGCGATCAGGCTGAGCGGGTGCTCCATGAAGGTGCACGCCACCAGCGGCGCGCCGCAGCGGTCGGCGAGCGCGCGCCCCTTTTTCAGCAGCACCTGATGGCCGATATGTACGCCGTCAAACATGCCCAGCGCCACCACGCTGCGCCCGGCCGCATACCGGCCGTCCAGAACGGTCTGCATCTCTCGTCCTCCTATCTCATTGCCCCAGCCATGTCCGCATGCGGACCACGTCGTCCTGACGCTCCGCGATGGCGCACAGCGCGCCGTTCAGCCGCAGTCCAAAGGGCGAGCCTTCCGCGGCCCGGCCCCCCGCCAGCGGCGCAAAGCGCTCCCAGGGCAGGTAGCCCCCGTTGCGAACCGGCTTTTCCAGATCCTCGGGAACGTCCGCCATGGGCATGCCGTCCAGCGCCACCTCAAGCGGCAGCAGGCATCGGCTCAGCGTGCCCGCCTGCGCCCGGCTGGCGAGTTCCTCCAGCGTCGCCGCCGTCTCCAGGGTGAAGGGACCGCTACGGGTGCGCAGCAGGAACCGCATGTGCGCCGGACAGCCCAGCGCCTGTCCCAGGTCGTGGCAGAGCGTGCGCACATAAAAGCCCCCGGAGCAGCGAATGTGCAATAGCGCGCCGTGCCGGGGCGTGAGGGAACGCAGGTTCAGGGCGTACACGGTGACCTCGCGCGCGCTGACCTGCGCTTCGCGTCCGCTGCGCGCAAGCTCGTAGAGCCGGCGGCCGCCCTGCTTGATCGCGCTGTACATGGGCGGCGTTTGCAGGATGGTTCCCGTAAAGCGCTCGAGCGCCGAGGCAATTTCCTCCCGGTCCGGCCAGTTCTCCCCCGTCTCCACGGGCGCGCCCTGCGCATCCTGCGTATCCGTCGCCACGCCGAAGGCGGCCTCCGCCACGTATTCCTTTTCCTTGTCCTGCAGATAGCCAAACAGGCGCGCCGCCTTGCCCACCATCAACGGCAGAACGCCGGCCGCCTCGGGGTCGAGCGTGCCCGCGTGCCCCACCTTGGCGCCGTCCATCAGGCGGCGGACATAGCCCACCACCTGCGCCGATGACATTCCCGGCGGCTTGAGGACGTTTAAAAAGCCGCACAGCGGCGTTGACTGCGTCATTCCTCCGCGCTCCCCAGGACATCGGCCAACGCCGCCTCGATCTGCAAAGCGATCTCCTCCAGCGGCCTTTTCACCGTCAGGCCGCTGGCGAGGCGATGGCCACCTCCTCCGAAGCGCGCCGCCACCTCGTCCACGCGATACGGCTCCAGCGCGCGCAGGCTCACCTTCACCTGGCCGTTCTCCGTCTCGCGCGCAAAATAGGCCAGCGATACGCCCTCCAGGTCGATGGCATAGTCCACCACGCCGTCGGCATGGGCAGAGCGCACCCCCGCCTGCTCCATCTGAGCGGCGGTCAGTCTGAGCCCCGCGACCCTGCCGCCGCAGGTAAGGCGCAGCGACGGCAGCGCCCGGCCCAGCAGCCTGACGAAGGGGACCTCCTTGACGCGAAACAGGCGGCGGCCGTACTCCGCCAGCGGGAGGCCCGCCTCCATGAGCGCGCTCATGATGCAAAAGCTCTCGGCGTTTGTGCTCGCATAAAGAAAATTACCCGTATCCGTGGAAAGCGCCGTATACAGGCAGATGGCCTCGTCCCGGGAGACAGGGCCGCCCATGGCTTCGAGCAGCCGGTAGACCACCACGGCGGTCGCGGGCGCGTCGCCGTCGATCCAGCTCAGATCGGCAAATCCGGGATTGCTCCCGTGATGATCCACCAGCGCCGTCCGCCTCGCGGCGTCAAAGGCTTTTTCACACGCTCCCAGCCGCTCGCGGCAGCTTACATCCACCGCCAGCGCCAGGTCCGCCGCCCATGGTTCCCCGGGCTTTTCCACTTCGCCGAATTTCAGCAGATAGTCCAGGCTGGAAGGCACCTCGCCGTCCAAAAGCACCCGCACGGACTTTCCCATGGCGGCAAGGCGGAGCCTGAGGGCCATGGCGCTGCCCAGGGTGTCCCCGTCCGGCGAGATATGGCAAAACAGCAAGACGCTGTCCGCCCCCTGGACGGCGGACAGCACCTGGCTGCAAAGGTCACGGCCTTTCCTGGTCGTCATCGTGTTCATCGTTGGTTTCTTCCTCCGGGCGCACCTGCTTGAGTACGGTTGCGATATGGATGCCGTATTCGATGTTGTTGTCCAGCTCAAAGAGAATCTCGGGCGCATAGCGGATAATCATGCTCTGGCCCAGCTCATGGCGGACAAAGCCCGCCGCTTTTTTGAGCGCGGCCATCATGGGCGCGCGGTCTGCCTCCTCCAGGATGCTGATATAGATCTTGGCATAGCGAAGGTCGCGCGTCACCTCGGCCCGCGTTACGCTGAAGGTCCCCCGGATGCGCGGGTCGGAAAGGCTCTCCCGGATGATGCGGTCCACCTCGCGGCGAACCTGCTCGGAGATGCGGTCAATGCGTTGATAGCTCAATGGATCGCTTCCTTACAACGGTCGGCCGGGGAGGGAGCGCTCAGCGCTCGACCTCCTCCATGACGTAGCACTCGACCACGTCGCCTTCCTTGATGTCGTTGAAGTTGTCAAAGCTCACGCCGCACTCGTAGCCCTCGGCGACCTCCTTGGCGTCGTCCTTGAAGCGCTTGAGGCTGGAGAGCTTGCCTTCAAAGACCACCACGTTATCGCGGATGAGACGGACCTCGGCGTTGCGCTGGAGCTTGCCGTCCTTGACATAGCAGCCGGCGACGGTGCCCGCGCCCGTGATGCGGAAGGTGTTGCGCACCTCGGCGTGGCCGAGCATGACTTCCTTGTACTCCGGCTCCAGCAGGCCCTTCATGGCCTTCTGCACGTCCTCGATGGCCTGATAGATGACGCGGTAGAGGCGCACGTCCACGCCCTCGCGGTCGGCGGCCTCGCGGGCGGAGGCGTCGGGACGGATGTTGAAGCCGATGATGATGGCGTCGAAGGCGGAAGCAAGGTTGACGTCGTCCTTGGTGATGGCGCCCACGGCGCTGTGCAGGACGCGGACCTTGACCTCGTCGTTGGACAATTTCTCCAGCGCCTGCTTGACGGCCTCCACGCTGCCCTGCACGTCGGCCTTGATGATGATGTTGAGGTTGGTCAGCTTGCTCTGGTCGATGCGGCTGAAGAGGTTATCCAGCGACACCTTGGTGGAGGCGGCCGCGCGCGCGGCCTTGAGCTTGTCGCGGCGCTCCTGCACGACCTGGCGGCCCAGATGGTCGTCGGCCACGGCCATCATGTCGTCGCCCGCGCTGGGCACGTCGGTAAAGCCGGAGATCTCCACCGGCATGGAGGGGCCCGCCTCGTTCACGCGCTCGCCCCGGTCGTTGACCATGGCGCGCACGCGACCGCCGGCCATGCCGGCGACGATGTTGTCGCCCACATGCAGCGTGCCGTTTTGCAAAAGCACGGTGGCCACGGGGCCGCGCGCCTTGTCCAGCTTGGCCTCGATGATGACGCCCTTGGCCATGCGGTTGGGGTTGGCCCTGAGCTGCTGCATGTCGGCCTCCAGCAAGATCATCTCCAAAAGCGAGTCCACGCCCTCGCCGGTGTGGGCGCTGACGGGCACCATGATGGTGTCGCCGCCCCACTCCTCGGGCACGAGCTCGTAGGCGGTCAGGTCCTGCTTGACCCGCTCGGGATTGGCGGCGGGCTTATCCATCTTGTTGATGGCCACGATGATGGGCACCCCGGCGGCCTTGGCGTGGTTGATGGCCTCCACGGTCTGGGGCATCACGCCGTCGTCGGCGGCCACCACGAGGATGGCGATGTCGGTCGCCTGCGCGCCGCGGGCACGCATGGCGGTGAACGCCTCATGGCCCGGCGTGTCCAGGAAGGTGATGACGCGGCCGTCCACGGTCACGGTATAGGCGCCGATGTGCTGGGTGATGCCGCCCGCCTCGCCGGAGGTGACGTGCGAATGGCGGATATAGTCCAGCAGCGAGGTCTTGCCGTGATCGACGTGGCCCATGATGGTGACCACGGGCGGACGGGGCAGGAGGTCCTCCTCCGCGTCCTCAAAGTCCGTCTCCGCCAGGTCGTCCTCGGCGGTCTTGGCCAGGTTCATCTCCAGCGTGACCCCAAAGTCGCTGCACACGAGGCTCGCGGTATCAAAGTCCAGCTCGCTGTTGATGTTGGCCATCACGCCCAGGAGCAGGAGCTTTTTGAGGATCTCGCCCGCGGGCTTGCCGATGCGCTCGGTCAGATCCTTGACGGTGATGGTCTCGGCGGTCATATAGGCCTTCTCAATCTTGATGGGGGCCATGAGCTGCTGGGCGCTGGGCTTTTTGACGCGCGCCCTGCGGCCGCCGCGCACCACGTCGTCATCAAAGCCGTTGAAGTTCTCGCGCGCAAGCTGCTTGCGGTTGCGGGCCACGCGTTCGGGGTCGTGCTGGCGGACATAGTTTTTCTTGTTGGGATCGTAGTTGCTGACGCGCTCCTTCTCCACCGAGGGCGTCATCTCCACCGCGGGCTTGCGTCCGCCCATGGGAGGCCGGCCCCCGGCGGGGCGACCTCCACCAAAGCCGCCGCCCATGGGGCGCGGACCGCCCTGCGGATTGGCGGGACGGCCATAGGGACCCTGCGGGTTCGCGGGACGGCCGTAGGGACCCTGCGGGTTCGCCGGACGGCCGTAGGGGCCCTGCGGGTTAGCCGGGCGGCCATAGGGACCCTGCGGGTTCGCGGGACGGCCGTAGGGACCCTGCGGGTTCGCCGGACGGCCATAGGGACCCTGCGGGTTCGCCGGACGGCCATACGGACCCTGCGGATTCGCCGGGCGGCCATACGGACCCTGCGGATTCGCCGGGCGGCCCCACGGACCCTGCGGGCTGGCCGC
>CALVKX010000084.1 GCA_944333375.1 uncultured Eubacteriales bacterium | reverse complement strand
CGACCCGGAAGGGGCTCGAACCCTCGACCTCCAGCGTGACAGGCTGGCATTCTAACCAACTGAACTACCGGGCCACATCTTGGTGGGAACAACAGGGCTCGAACCTGTGACCCTCTGCTTGTAAGGCAGATGCTCTCCCAGCTGAGCTATGCTCCCCAACCGCCTCGCCGTTTTCTCGCGGCGACGCTAGATATCTTATCATCTTTATCCTGCTTTGTCAATATGGAACATTCAAAAATCAGAAATTTTTCTCCTGTGTCACAGCCGCCCGGAATTGTTGCATGACGGACCTTCGGATGTAACAAATCCGTAACCGGCCCCACGGTGGAGCATGTCTTCAAGCCAAAACAATGCAAGCGTTTGCACACTGCTTCAAAGGAATTTTGTTTTGACAGGCCGGGAGAAAAAGTTTCTTTTTTTGCACCTGCTGCCTTTATCCGCAATGCGTCAAAACCAGATGAAGGCGCGCTTGCGCCGCTCGAGGCGCGGGAGGATACGCGAAGGGATGCGGCGGGCCGTAACAAAGCGGCGGTTTTTTGCGAAAATGCCATCCGGCGGCAGAGAACGTGGTATAATCACGGAGAAAAGCGCAAGCAGGAGGGAAATGTGTGCAAGGAATGAGGATTCTGGTTGTGGACGATCACAGCGCTTTGCGTGAAACCATGACCGAAGCGCTCGCCGGACAACAGGACGTTGCGGCGGTAGACGCCGCATCCAACGGCGCGGAGGCGCTCAGGCTGCTTGGCGAGCGCAGCTACGACGTCATGGTGACCGATATCGTCATGCCCGTCATGGACGGTTATACGCTGATGCAGGAGATGCGGCGCATGGCGCTTTCCCCGGCGCCCAAGGTCATCGTCGCCACGTCGCTGGCACGGGATGACTTCGTGATGCGCGCGGTGGAGCTGGGGGCGAAATTCTATCTGGTCAAGCCCTTTGAAATCGAAAGCCTGATGGGCCATATCCGCCGTCTGGCGCGCGGGGAGGAGTTACCGCCGCCCATGCGGGAACCCTCCGGCGAGCCGAGGGAGCAGAGCCTGGACGAGCGGCTGGGCAGCCTGTTTCTCACCATCGGCATCCCCGCCCACATCAAGGGGTATCAGTATCTGCGCTGCGGGGTCAGGCTGGCGGTCGAAAACCCCGGCATCATCAACCGCATCACCAGGGAGCTGTATCCGGGCATAGCGGCCCGCTTTGATACCACGGCCAGCAAGGTCGAGCGCGCCATCCGCTACGCCATCGACGTGGCCTGGAGCCGCGGGCGCGTGGACACCCTGAACCGCGCCTTCGGTTGCCGCGTCTGCACGCCGGAGGACAAGCCCACCAATGGCGAGTTCATCGCCATGCTGGCCGACAAGCTCAGCGTGGAGCGCAGCGCCTGAAAGGCCAAGATACCGTTTGCACCGCATCCAAGGGTGTGATATACTGAATTCATCATATTCCATTTTCTCAAAAAAAGGGAGGACCGGCGATGGATGCGTTGCTGAAACAGGCGGTTGAAGGAATGAGGAAAAACGGCTTTGAGGTGGTTGAGGTGCGCACCGCCGCCGAGGCGTGCGACTATCTGCTCGGCCGCATCACCGCAGGGGCGTCGGTGGGCGTGGGCGGCTCGGTGAGCGTGCGGGATACCGGGGTGCTGACCGCGCTTGCGCAAAAGGGCTGCAAGGTCTACACGAGCTGGGGCGCCAAGCCCGAGGATGTGCCCATGATTCGCGAAAACAGCCGCAGGGCGGACGTCTATCTCAGCTCGGCCAACGCCGTCACCCGCACGGGCAAGCTGGTGCTGGTGGACGGGATCGGCAACCGCGTGGGCGCGGTGTGCGACGGTCCCAGGGACGTCTATTTCGTCGTCAGCCACTCCAAGGTGGTGGACGGCGGAATCAACACCGCCGTGGCGCGCATCAAAAAAACCGCGTGTCCGCAAAATACGCGCAGGCTTGGCATCGACACGCCCTGCGCCCGCACGGGCAACTGCGGGGGCGACGCATGCCAGGACAGCATCTGCCGCCTGACCCTGGCGGTGGACCGGGTGCCCAAAAACCGGCGCATGACGGTGGTGTTTGTGGAGGAAGCCCTGGGTTACTGAGAAAAAAACGAAAGCCCGGCGCGGAAACTCCGTGCCGGGCTTCATGATGCGCTTTAGGACTCCACGCGCAGCAGGCTCTCCACCGTGGCCACCTCGGGGCCGATCTCCAAAATGGCCTGCTGCATGTCGCGCTCCCCGGCCTGGTGGGTGATGAAGACCACCGTGACCCGGCCGTCACGCTGCTCACCCTTTTGCTGCATGGCGGCGATGCTCACGCCGTGGTCGGCAAAGGTCCGGGCGATGCGGCTGAGCACGCCCGGCTCGTCCATGGCCAGCATGCGGGTGTAGAAGGCGCAGCGCCAGTCGGCGTTGTTCTCCAGCGCGACCGTGGGGTGCAGGTCGTTGTCGAAGGTGGGGTAGAGGTGCTTCTGGGCAGAGGCCGCGCGCACCAGATCGCTGACGATGGCGCTGGCCGTGGGCAAATCGCCCGCGCCGCGGCCCATGAACATCATCTCCCCGCAGGCATGGCCGTGGAGGAACACCGCGTTGAACGCCCCGGAGATGTTGGCCAGGGGATGGTCGTTTCGGATGAAGGTGGGGTGGACGCGCGTCTCGACCCTCAGGCCGTCGCGCTTGGCGATGGCCAGGAGCTTGAGCGTATAGCCCAGCTCCTGCCCGCAGCGGATGTCCTCAGCCTGCACCTGGGTGATGCCCTCGACGTACACGTTTTCAAAGGGCACGCGGCCGTGAAAGGCCAGGCTTGAGAGGATGCTGAGCTTGTAGGCGGCGTCCAGCCCCTCCACGTCGCTGGCGGGGTCCGGCTCGGCCAGGCCCAGGCGCTGGGCATCGGCCAGGACGTCCGCGTACTCGGCCCCCTCCCTGCTCATGCGGGTGAGGATGTAGTTGGTGGTGCCGTTGACGATGCCGTAGATGTAGCTGATGCGGTTGGCCTGGAGGCTCTCCTCCAGCGTGTGGATGATGGGGATGGCTCCGCACACCGCCGCCTCGTAATACAGCCCGGCGCCGCTTTGCTTGGCGGCCTTCTGCAGCTCGTGCCAGTGCAGGGCGAAGGCGACCTTGTTGGCCGTCACCACGGTTTTCCCGCGCTCAAGCGCCATGGTGATCCACCGATGGGCGGGCTCCTCGCCGCCCAGGAACTCCAAAACGATGGAGATCTCGGGATCGTCCACCACGTCCTCCACGCGGTCGGTCAGCACCCCCGGGGGAAAGTCGATGTCGCGCTTTTTCTCCAGCGAGCGAACCAGCACCCGCTTGACGGCGAAGCGAAGCCCGGTCCTGTGCGCAATATCCTGCGAAAAGCCGTTCAAAAGCCGCCACACGCCGCCGCCGACGTTGCCGCAGCCCAGAAAGCCGATGGTGATGGTCTTGTCCATGTCTCCTACATCCTTTCCCGCCTCAGCGGTTGCGTTCATAGATCAGGCGCAGCCCCTTGAGGGTGAGGATGCCGTCGAGCTTGTCGATGGTGCCGTCCTCCTCGGCCACCAGGCGGGCCATGCCGCCCGTGGCGACGACCAGCGCGTCCGGCGCGCCCAGCTCCTTGCGGAAGCGCTGCACGAGGTAATCGACCTGGCCGATGTAGCCGTAGATCACGCCGGCCTGGAGGTTGGTTACCGTGGTGCGGCCGATGACGTGGTCGGGCTTGACCAGCTCGAACCGGGGCAGCTTGGCCGTGCCGGTGACCAGCGCCTCGCTGGTCAATTTCAGGCCCGGGCAGATGCAGCCGCCGGCAAACGCGCCGTGATGGTCGATCGCCCCGAAGGTGGTGGCGGTGCCAAAGTCAATGAAGATGCAGGGCCCGCCGTATTCGGCCTGCGCGGCCACGGCGTTGGCGATGCGGTCGCTGCCCAGCTCGCGCGGGTTTTCATAGCGCAGGTTGATGCCCGTCTTGATGCCCGGGGCGACGGTCATGGGCATCTTGCCAAAATAGTTTTTGCACATGTGCTCCAGCGTAAAATTGATGGTGGGCACCACGCTGGACATCACGATTCCCTCCACCGCGTCCATAGACAGCCCCGCGCGGGCGAACAGCCCCTCGAGAATGAGGCCGTACTCGTCGGAGGTGTAGGAGGTGTTGGTGGAGATGCGCCAGTATTTGCGCATCTCGCGGCCCTCGAACAGCGCCGTTTTGATGTTGGTGTTGCCAACGTCCATGGTGAAGATCATAGCGTCTACTCCTTACTTGCCTTGCCTGGCGCGTCCCGCGGGGGCACGGCGCGTGACCGCCTCCACCGCGATCTTAATCATGGGCACGATCACCGCCGCCACCACGGCCTCGCTCAGGCCGTTGGGCAGGCCCACGACCGCCACCAGCCATGCGCCCGCGTCGTTGAGGTAGGCGGCGTCGGCGCTGCCGGCGGAGATCATGTTGTTAATCAGCGCCGTCAGGTCCGCCCCGTAGATCAGCACCAGCGCCCCAAGGCACAGGACCGTGTTGGCCACGGAGCCGGCGGCGGAGGCGATGGCCGCGCCCACCTTGTCCGACACCGCGCCTTTGGGCGCAAGGCGCTTCCACAGCAGGTATACGCCCAGCGCCGCCAGCGGGACCAGCATGCGCGGCACGATGCTGATGAGCGGGTTTCGGAAAAAGAGGGTGAGGCCCACCGCGCCCGACTCCCAGGCCCGGATGAAGCTGCACAGGCCAAAGACCAGGCCGACCACCAGGCCCACCACCGGCCCCTCCACCAGCGCGGCGAGAATCACCGGCAGATGCACGGTGGTTGCGCTCAGAAGCGGGGGCGGCAGGGGGATCATGCCGATGGGCGTAAAGGTGAGGATGGCGGTGATGGCGCTGAGCATGCCCGCGACAACCATCCTGCGGATGGCCTCGCTCTGCCGCCTTGCGGACGGGACGGTGTTTTTCATGTTGTGTTCCTCCGTTCGAGTTCTTGTGGGGATACCCGACGATGCCAGGGGTAAACGGAAACCGCGGGACGCGTCCGCCTCCACTTGGGATGGCGGCGCGTCACGCATGCATTATAAAGCCTGCGGACGGGATTGTAAAGGGCGTGGCCGAAAATCAGCCCTTTGCCGCCGCGCGCCTGCGGCCAAGGCGGCCCCAGAAGCGAAACGTCGCAGGCCACAGCACGCCGCCGGTTATGGCGATAAGGAAGTAGCGCACGCCGTCTGCGAAGGGCGCGGGGCCAAAGAGCGCGGCCAGCGCGGCCTTGAGCCCCACGCGCACCCCCATCACCAGCGCAAGGCCCACGGCCAGCTTGGCAAGCTGCGCCCACCACACGGCGCGGGTGTCAAAGTTCAGGAAGCGGCGGTCCGCCCACCATGCGACCAGCAGGCCGCCCATGGTGCCAAAGAGCGTCCAGGCGCTCTCCACGCCGTGGGCGTCGAACTCGGCGACGTTTCCCTCCCGCGCGGGCCAAAGCAGCACAAAGAGCAAAAGCAGGACCGTAAAGCCCAGCATCGCGGCCCCCAGCCGCCGCCGGCCGCGCGGCGTGCCCTCCATGCGATCAAACAGCGCGGTCATCGCCGCCACCGTCAGGGCGCCCGTGACCAGCGATACGCCCACGTCCAGCGGCGTGTGCACGCCCAGGTACATGCGCGAAAACGCCACCGCCAGCACCACCAGAACGCAGAAGGCCGTAAAGAGGCGCTTTTTTAGCCGCACGGCCAGCATGCCCATCACGGCCGCCGCCGACTGCGTGTGCCCGCTGGGGAAGGAATAGCCCGTCGCGCCCGCGCGCGCCGACTCGACGATGGTGAAGCCGGGGTCGATGACCCAGGGGCGGGGGATGAGAAAAACGGCCTTGAGAAGCTGGTTGAGCGTCGTGCCCGCAAGCCCCGCAAACAGCAGCCGAAAGCCCCAGCGCTTGTCAAAGCACCATACCAGCGCCAGCCCCACGAGCATGAAAAACGTCTCGTCGCCCAGATACGTCACCCACCCGGCGACCTGATCCCAAAACGGCGTGCGAACGGATTCCAGCATGCGTAAAAACGTCATCGTAATCCCCCTTCTATTTTGTGGAACTTTCGTCTCCGCGGTAGAGATTCAGCCACGGCGCGTCGGTGGGCAGGTCGTTGAAGTGCACGCGGTCAAATTCCTCCTGCGCCCGCCCCCGCCGCACGCGGATGAGGCGGTCGGCCAGCGACAGCGAGTCCGCGAGATTCACCGCCAGAATCACCACCGCCACCCCCTTGTCCAAAAACTCCTCCAAAAGCCGCCAGATGCGCATGCGCATCGCCACGTCCGCCATGCGGAAGGGCTGCACGCAGAACACCACCTCGGGCCTTTGCAGCAGCACGCGGTGATACACCAGCTCGCAGCGCTCGGTTTCGCTCAGGTCCTCCACGCGCCGCTCCAGCAAGTCCGGCCCCAGCCACTGGGCGTAGGCGCTTTTCAGCCCGCGCCTGACCCGGCTGCTTCGCCACAGGGCCTTCATGCGGTGATCCATGGTAAAGCACAGGTTTTCCAGATAGCTCATGCCGGGGAAGATCATCGTCCGACCCGGCTGGTCCTCGATGACGGCCATGCGGCGGTCGCGCCCGCCGCGCGGCGCGGTGCCGCACAGGAGAAGCTCCGCGCCCGCCGGCGCGCGGCCGTCCGTGAGCGCCGCCAGAAAGCCGTCGATAAAGTGGTTGTCCAGATCCTGAAGCACCAGGCACTCCCCGGCGCGCACCGAAAAGCGCAGCGCCCCGTCCCCGACCGGAAAGCGCGCGCGGAACACCTCGTTGCCCGGACGGTTGGCGCCCCGCGCAAGCTGGCTGGCCACCATCTGCTCGTAGGCGGCGGAGTAGGGCAGGAGCGACTGAGGCACCATCTCCTCGCCCTCCAGCAGCTTGACCACCCTCCCGCGCATCATCACGGCGGTTCGGTCGCAGAGCTTGAGCAGCTCCTCGAAGTGAAAGCAGACATAGAGGAAGGAAAAGCCCTCGGCGGCGTAGTGGCGCAGGATGGCGTGCAGCTTGTCCAGCTCCGATTCGTTGATGAGGGTGCTGATCTCGTTGAGCACGATCAGGCGGCTTCCGGCCACCACGGCCTTGAGCAATTCGACCACGAAGCGCTCAAAGGCGCCCAGGTCCTCCACGCGCGCATCGGTGTCGATGCGGATGCCGATGCTCTCCATGAATGGCGTAAGCTGGCGGCGGAAGGCGGAGGGGCGCATCAGCCGGCCGCGAAATCCCGGGCGGAGCACGAAGATGTTGTCCGCTACCGTCAGCCCGTCCACCAGGCAGCTCTTGGCCTGGATGACGCTAATGCGGTTGTAGCGCGGCTGGGGCGAGCGCCAGGTGTTGATGAGCCGCTCGCGGTAGAACACATAGCCGTAGTACAGGGGCAGATTCTCGCGCAAAAGGTCGCAAAGCGTGCTCAGGCCGTGGGTGTCCACGGGCACCAGCCCCATGATCTCCCCCTCGAAGATGTGCAGGTTGAAGTTGTCCAGTTGCGTCACGCCCTGCTCGCGCAGCGTGACCTTTTCCAGACGCAGGACCTCGTTTCTCACAAAAGCGCCTCCCGGTTGGGAATCTCGCGGTCGCTGGCGATCATGGGCAGGGTGATCTCCACATCCGTGCCCACGCCCGGCGTGGAGAAGGCGTGCAGGCCGTACTTGTCGCCAAAGAGCAGGCGGATGCGGCTGTCGACGTTGGCCAGCGCCAGGCCGCCCCGGCTCTGGGGCGGCTGGGCGATGGCGCTCTTGCCCAGCCGCTCGTTGAGGCGGAAAAGCGTCTCCGCGTCCATGCCCACGCCGTCGTCGGAGATGCAGATGAGCAGGCGCTTTTGCGTTCGCTCCAGCTGGATGCGGATGTGGCCGGTGCCCAGCTTGAGCTCCGTGCCGTGGATGATGCTGTTCTCCACGATGGGCTGGATGGTCAGCTTGGGCATGCGGCAGCGGTAGATGGCCTCGCGGTCGGCGGGGTCGCACTGGATGTGCATCTCCAGCCGGTCGGCGAAGCGGTAGCGCTGGATGTGGAAGTACGTCTCGCAGTTTTGCAGCTCCTCCTCCACGGATACCAGGTTTTCCACCTTGCTGATGGTGTAGCGGAAAAACGTCGCCAGCGCCTCGGTCATGTCGGCGATGGTGTCCATGCCCGAGAGCAGCGCCTCACCCCGGATGCTCTCCAGGGTGTTGTAGAGAAAGTGCGGGTTGATCTGGTTTTGCAGCGCCTGGTACTGCGCCTGACGCTTGTTGAGGTTGAAGAGCTGCTCGGGGTTGAGGATGGCGGCCACCTGCTCCTGAAGCCGCGCCTGCGCGGGGGAGAGGGGGCAGGCGGCGTCGCTGCGC